>CAJWSN010000040.1 GCA_913046175.1 uncultured Opitutia bacterium | reverse complement strand
CAACGAGCCCCTTGTTGAGCTCGTACTTATTGGAGTTCCCAACCAGTTCCATGTCGACCACACCCAGCGTCTCCTCAAGGGTCTCTCTCTTCTGCTTGAGTGATTCGGCGTGTTTTTTATAAGACTTGAATGTGCGGTCGTCCAAGACCGTGCCATAGAGTTTCAGGTTTTGTTCAATTGATGTGGCCTGGTTGATGGCAGCCTTTTCCCTGCGTGCGAGGCGTTTCCATGTCAATGGATTGTCCTCGAGGGGTTTGTCGGGAAGGATTTCATTCTGTTGTTCAACGAGGGAGCGCAGATCCTCGGCGAGGATTGCGCGGAGGTTGCCTGCGGTTATGGAGCGGACCTGTTGCTTAAGGGTCCAAATACGGCTGCGTGCTTCATTGTAGGGCTGTTTGGCCTGATCAATGTGTCGGGTGCGTTGATTTTTATCCAGGGTCTCCCTTGCAGTTTCGATAAAAGGTCCGGGTTGGGAGCTGTATTCGTTCACGATATGGCCGAGCACCCGCTGAACATATTCACCTTCACGGGCGGCTGCCCCCTTGGGTAGGCGTCTAACAATCTTTGTGACTTCCTCAAGGGTCCGAAGCGTCTCCTCGCGAAGCTTCTTGGATAGATCAGCCATCCCGGCCCACTGTATGATGGACTGGGGTTCATCGTTGCTGAGCTTCTTGAGGTGCCCAGCTGTCTCGTTGGCTTCGTCAGCAATGGGATGAATTTGCTGGGCGAGTTCATCAAGCAGGGCACCGATGCGTTGCTGTGTGGCAACCGTATCCACACGGGAGGCCTTGAAACCTCTGGAAATGATGGAGAGCTCGATCAGGTTTGAGTCGGACTTCTGCCCCTTGAGGTCGAAGGCGACAAGCTTGACCTTGACCCGGTCCCCGGCAGAGAGGGCGTGCTCAAGAAGGTCGAGGTGATGGTTTATGGCGACAGCCTTCAGTTTAACGGGGGCATCCTCATTTTCCGGGTAAAGGATTTTCCGACGCCACGGACCCGTGTTGATGCGGGTGTTCAGTTCGATGCGCTGGAGCGGAAGGTCATCATCGGCATCGCCAATAAGTCCGAGGATCTCATCAGCGGGTATAATGACATTGCTGGCGGGTTGGGTGATTTGGATGCGGGGTGCCTGGTCCGGATTAACGGAAATCTCGTACTTGGGACTGTATTTATTGTCGAAACCGGTTGCCTCGGAGACCAGATGAACCCGGTAAGTGCCGGGTGCGATCAATCGGAAGGCGTCTTCCGCGACCTTCAGGATTGTTGCATCCTTCCCGGAGGGTAGAAGCTTGATGGTGCGATTGGGGGGGTTGGTGGACAGGTCAAGTCGAAGTTCCGCATTTGATACGGGCTGATTGACCTTGATGGAAAAATCAAGCGCGGTGCCTTCCAATCCCTCAATATCGCCCTTGCTGGTGGGGCCGGAGTCCTGGGGTTCAATCTTTGAATATTCAGGGTAATTGTAGACGATCTGGAAATTCTCGACGGTGGGGCGGGAACTGGCGTCAAGGGTGAACCATTGGCTTTGCGCCAGACCTGCCTGGATGCGGAATTTCATGTTGGACTCACCGATATTGAGACGGGCGAGGTAGTTTCGATCCTTATCGGTTTCCATCCGGGTCCTGGTTCGCTCATTGTTGTCATCTGAGCTTTCCAGGAGAACCTTCTTGATTGCCTTGAGATTCTCCTTGCTTCCTTCAAGGGCAATCTTGACAGGGATGGGTTCGCCGAAGGGCACGACATCCTGAAGATCCGGTGAGATCAACTTGATCTGAATTCCGGAGACGCGGGCCAGGTTTGCCCCGAACATGGTCCGGGCAATGGCGGTCTGGAAATTTTTACCGAAATCCGGGATCAAGAAAAGACTGATAAATACAATCGCAAGGATCACACTGCCCCACAGCCATTTCAGGATCAGCTCAAGAGGCAGTGTTTTTTCAATGTTCAAGCTTTGGATGCGGGATGCTACGTCTTTCTGGAGGAGTTTCCTGAAAGTCTCGGAGTCGAACCGTGGATCAGATTGCCCGGACCCAAGCTCAATCGCTGAAAGCAGGTCCTCACGAAGGGCAGGCTCCTGCTCCTCAATGTATCGTGCAAGTTCACGGCGGCCGGGTTTGCCAATGAGTTGGCGGATGGCGAACCCCCATACTATTCCGGTAACAGTTACCCAGCCTGCACAGGTAAGAAAGGTGCGGAGTCCGTCAGGGAGGAGGACATAAGTATCCACCGCGGCGAGGGCGGAGAAAATAATAACGGTGCTGATAAGCAGCGCACAACTTCCGCGAAGCCATAGCAGTCTCTTTCGACGCTTGCTGAACTGTTCAAGTTTCTCAAGGGTTACCGGATCAATTTGGTTATTCATGGTGTTGCTTGGGTTTCCTCAGTCCTGCCTTGCCATTTGCCGGGATGGTTTTTCAAGGTTTTGATTGGCTCTTAACTAGTCGCTCTTCCTCGTGCGCGCGAGGTAATTTTAAGTGTGTTTCAATGAGAATTTAATAGTCTGTATAAAGGATTTTACCGCAAATTAACATATTTGCGTTAAATCATGCCGGCCCTCTTGCGAAGGAACCACTCTGTTCCAAGTAGAGCGATGATAGCTGCAAACCACCAGTAACTCTGCCAAATAATGGTATCTGACTCGACGATCTTTCCGGTACTCAAGGGATCGAGGACTTTTGAAAGTTGACTGGCCTGCTCCTCTCGAAGGTACTGGCCTCCTGATTCCCTCGAAATATCCTGCAGCAGCGCCTCATTACAAGCAAGGAGGGCGGTTTCACCGCTATCCGGTTGTTGGACAACAAATTCAGTGCGTGCCTTTGTCTGGTCCTCTGAAAAACCCGTGACCCGAACGGTAACCTGATGCTGACCCTCGTTAAGGGCAGCCGATTTACCTGTGAAGAGTCCTCCAGCGTTGGCATCGCTCTCCAGCGAAACCCTTGAAGTGATGCGACCGTCCTTCCAGATGAGAGCCTCTGCAGTGGCCTCATTGATGGGTTTTCCTTCTGAATCCCGCAGACGCACGCGGATGTTTGCGGAATCCCCGGTTTGGTACACGGTGGCGCCGGCATCAATGGAGACGTGGTCATCGCTGACTGCAAAGGGCTGTTCCATGATCCATTCAGCGACCTGGTGCCAATATTTTTGGTGATATCGGTCGGCAACCCCGTAGCGCCATCGCCATGAACCATCAAAGCCACTGTAAAAAACCTTTCCGGCACCGAAATTCCTGTAGACCAGGACCGGTGAGCGAATATCCCCAACAGCGGCCTCAAGGAGTACATCGGTTCCGGGCAGGGCCTTGACCGGAGAGACCCAGTGGGGTTGGGGCAGTGTTCGCCAGAGTCTTTCGTTTTCACTGGGGTCTGAGACCAGGCTTAATGCAGCCCGGGACGCACCCCGTTCAGTGACCTGAAGCCATTTTGGGAATCGAAGGTCCGCTCCCTCAACCCACTCTACGGGCACCATGTCCAGCACCGGGGTGCCGACAAGGCTTTTCAATTTCTGCCTCGGGCCGTCGATAAAGATTATCCCTCCTCCTCGTTTTTCCACAAAATCCCGAATCCATACCAGTTCAGTATCGTTCAGCAGTCCCTTGCCTGCCTCACCAAAGATAATGAGGTCATAGGCGAATAATGTGTCCCGGTTCTTTGGGAATTGTCCTTTTGCTTCACCACGTGGTATATTGGCAGTGTCGGTTGCCGGTCCGGCGAATATGGAGTTGACCTCCCATCTCTTGCCGCGATCAAACAGGTTTCGGACGTATCGTGTTTCCCAGCGTGGTCGGCCATCAATGATGAGCATGCGATGTTTGCGCGTTACAGCCTTGAAGACAAGGGGTGCCTCGTTGTTGTCCTTGCGGGCCTCCTCCTCAAGCGGGTCAACGATCACCTTCATGGAAAGGGGGAGGCTGCTGATATCTACGCTTTTGTCAGATCGCTTAATCTCCTCCTCCACTATTTCCTTTATGCCAAAGTCAAAGGGGATGCGCCTGCGCTGGAGATTATGGGTGAAGAGTTTCTTTTCCCATACCAATCTTCCTTCATGTTCAATGCGAATCTGGAAGGCACGTCCTTTCTCTATGTTGTCCTTGAGGAAAAGAGTGCCTTGGATGCGGTCGTCCATGTAGACAGCTTCAGGATTCTCAACCTCGAGGATTGCAAGGTCAGGCGGCGGGGTATTCCCTCCCATCCCGATTGTATGCACGGCAATGTTCCTCCCACCAAAGAGCTTGGCGGTGTGGATGGGGGATTCACCATCATTGTGGAGTCCGTCGGAGAAGATTATGACTGCGGTGCGTTGCGGCGGGGTGTCCGGGTCGGCGGCGTTCTTTCCATCGCCACCGATGTCTGCCGACAGGCTGTTGCCGATTCCTGAACTGAGGTTTGTGGTGAGTTCGTCTGCCTCGCCTTCAAATTCAAATTCTTTTTCCGTGGTATCTCCGGGGGACCAAAGGCGTTCGGAAGCGGAACCCTTGAGGGCGAACACCTCGACATCATGGGTGTCGACGAGGGTGGAAAGGAGACCACTGTCACGAGAGAGGATGGTTTTGGTGCGTTCCCACCTTGAGTTGTCGTCAAATTTGTCAAGGGCGGCCGTGACGATGGCATTACCCGAGTTGGCAAGTGCCTCACCTTGTGCGAGGAATGTGTTTCGAAGGAAGTTTTCGTATTCCTTGACCTTCCCGGAGACGGCGATGAGTATGGCTCTCAAGCGGTCGGAGGCATTGCTGTCACCGGCCTTGGGCAGCTTGCTGGTATCAATTTGTTTAAGGATATCCGTGTGATATTTCTTTATGATTGCCTCGAAACTGCCCTTGCGAAAGTTTGAACTTGCAGTTGGAGAGGCGAGTCGGTTCGCGGGAATTGGATTTTCACTGTCACCGTTGGGCAGATTCCATCCAACAGTGACAAAGTCATCGCCGCCCGCTTCTTTCATCAGGATCTCCACATAGCAACGAGTTTCAGCTTTCAGGGCAATTGGCTGGGACGACCGGGGAGTTGCTGAAGGACTCTTTATCAATTGCTTTTTACCATTGGGGGCATTCCCCGTGGCATTTAGGTAGAGAAATGCCTCATCATCACTACTGAGCGTGAACACATAGTTGCCTGTCAGGGGGGGGATGATGAAACCTGAAATTCGTTGTCCGTAGTTGTCGCCGATATTTTTTGGACTGCTTAAGGAAGAGATATATTCCGCGCTGGTGGGTTCTTCCCTAAACTTGGCATTTCCCGTTAGGTTGCTTACACTACCGCCATTAATTCCTTCCCAGACTTCACGGTAGACTACTCCCTGCCGTAACTCGGGTTCAGGTGTGTCGACCCGGATACCATCGATTTTCTTTCGCACGTCCTCCATTCTGCCCTTGAATTCAGAACGTGCCTTGAGGAATGAGTCGAGCGTGAGCCTGGACCCACGGAGTTGTTTTGAAAGCTTGGATGAGGCAGTGCCCATCTCATCTGCGGCCTCGGCAAGGGTGGTGTCAACGGTACCATCAGGAATCCATCCGCTTTGCTGTGCAACCAGCAGTTTGCGGGGTTTTGACATCATTTGGGCATCATCGACGCTCATGCTCTTGGAACCGTCAACGAAAAGGAGAACACGTCCTAATTGCCCGATTTTTTCACGATGGTGCAGGACGGGACCCGTCAGGGTGAGGATCAAGAGAACAAAGGCGGTTGTGCGAAGGAGGGGAAGCAACCAACTCAAAGGTTTTTGAAGACCGCGGTTTACTTCACGCCTGTAGAGCATCCAGACGAGGACAGCCAGTACGGCAGCCAGGAGAATCCCTTGCCATAGAGCGAGGTCACCGGCAAATAGAAGAGAGGTTGTCTTGTCTGGTTTCAAGGGTTTTTCTTGATGGATTAGCGAATGCTATGGATGGAAATAAAGGCTATTGATTGGTTTTAGCTTTTGGCTCTCCCGAAAAATTGCTGGAGCATCAGCTCACCAACCATGAAACCGAGTACACAAAGCATGAGGATTCTCCACATTTCACGGCCGTGCTTGCGTTGATTTTCCAGTGTGGTGTATCGTTCAAGGGCCTTGTCGGTGTTGTCCTCCATGATGACATGTGCACCCAGTTGGATCGCGTAATCTTCAAGCTCCTCCTTGCTGAGTCGTGCAAGACGGGACTCTGCGCGCGGAGTGCTGGTTACAAAATGGACGGGTCCTTCCAGTTCGTCATTCGTGATGGTGTAGAGACCCTCCTTTAGAGTATCAGTGAACTCGACTTCTGCAACAGTTCCCTTGGCGACACCCTTGGCCAGGCTGATAATACCTTCCGGGTCGTTGACCTTGAAGGAAGCCCCGGCTAGCGCCGGTTCAAAATGGGCGACGAGGGGATGGCCCGCCGGGAGGTTCCGTGGTTGCTGGACATGAGAAGCAAGGTAGCTAATCAATTGTTGAACAAAGGGCAGAAAGGATGAGCGTGCAGGTAGATTTGACCATGAGGCATCAAGTGATGTGGCCAACTGCAGGATGACACCATCCTCCAGTTTACTTTCAACAAGTAGAGGATCCCCTGTCTCAAGAATGGCCAGTACGGAGGGGGCACCGGGGGCATCGGCTTCCAGGTCGGGATTGGCTGGAACCAGGCGGTTCCACATCCATACCTCCCCGTCAGCGAGGTTGCCGTTCCGCCGGTCGTTGAAGAGCTCGAGAGCCTCGTGATCAAAATGCTGGGACACGATCCTGGATTGTTCCTCCCGTTCAATGAGGCTCCCGGCCACATCATTGATTTTCATGGGGGCCAGGCCGTTGGTCTTGTGAGCAAACTGCTGATTATGCCACTTGATATCAATCTTGTCTCCACCGGTCACGAGGAGACCTCCTCCCTCCTTCACGAAATTCCGCAGGAGCAGGATTTGCTTGGTGTCGAGCTTCTCCACGTTGGCCAGCACAGCGACCTTGGCATCCTTTAGAGTTTCCGGGCTGATTGCTGCTGGAGTAATGACAATGGGTTCAATGAGATCCTTGAGTTTGGTCTTCGCCTTGGAGAATGGGGTGAGTGCAATTTGCATGAAGTCGGTTTCACCCTTTAGCCATTCATCGCTGGGGTCTCCATCAATCAGGACAACCTTGATGCTGTTGAGCACATCCACTGCGATCCGGTACTGGTTGTCAAACAGAAGGTCGGTGCTGTTGATTTCAAGGCGAATGTGGTGGGAGCCCGGTTCCTCAAAGGTGCAGGTCAGGAGTGCCTGCGTGGCTTCCATGGGGCCAAGGGGAATCTCGGTTTCGGAGTCGGGTTCCTCCTCATCATCCTTGTACAAGCTGATTCGTAGTCCGGTTCCGTAGGCCTTGTCGCCAAAATTATTGAGATTGACGCGGAGGCGGATTTGCTGGCTGACGCCGACAGTCTTGGGTGTGATTTCAACCGTCTCGATTGCCACGTTTTCGGATTCCTCGCGACCGACATGCAGGAAAGTGAGGTTTATTGGGAGTCTCTGGTTTTGAATGAGTTCTGCAGTTTGCTTGATTGAAGTTTGTGGCAGTCCATCCCAGTTGATTTTCTGGAAGTCGCTGACAAGAAGGATTTCCCTCTTTGCATGGCTCATGTCGTCGAGTGCACTGATGGCGTTATTGAGAGCTTCGAGTGTTCTGACCGCACCGTAGTTTGGCTTCACTCCATCAATCTGGGTCATCATTCCATCCAGGTCGAGGGTGGGGCGGTCGAAAATGGGTGCTGGTGAACCTCCCATAAGCACAACGGACACCTCGGAGCCCCTTTTTTGTCCTTCGAAGACACCGTCAATGGCGGTGACAGCCTCCTCGAAACTGGTTTGTGCGGTGCCTGTGGCTTGCATGGAGTAGCTATTGTCCAGCAATACCACAGTGGATGAAGCAACATCACCGGTGGGGGAACTCACGGCAATTTGGTTGCGGAAAAAGGAAAACCACCCGAAGGAGGACGCTACAATATAAGCAAGCAGAAGGGCTGATGCGCCGCCGAATACAAAGCGCATGTTACGGAAAAGAACAGCCATCACAAGCAGGACGATTGCCAGCAAGGGAAACAGCACCCAATTGATAAAGTTGTTCCATTCCTGGATGACCATGCGTGCCAGGCAGATGGCCAGGAGTATCGGTATGGCACATCGGATGATGAGGAGGATGATCTGCTCGATCTGGATTCGCTTTCGGTTTACACGGATGATGGATTCCAAAAGGTGGGTGGCTCCCCACTGTATGACGCGGAACTTGCTCTTGTTAAAGATATGTATGAGCAGCGGGATCAGGAAGGCGGCCGCGCCTGCAAGCAGAATGCCATTGATAAAGGTCATTAAATTGAGGGAAGGGAATCAGGCAGGTTGCCCACCGCAGGGAGAAAGAAGGAACGGTTCGACTGCATCATCCTAGGTGTTTCCTTTTGGCAAAATAGTAGCTGAGTGCCTCGGCATAAGGTTGTTCTGTGGTCAGGGGCACGACCTCAATGCGATGGCGGTAGCATCCACGCTTCAATTCCTCCCGATACTTTTCAAGGTTTTCAAGATAGGATGCGCGAAGGTGTGCGGGATCCACCATATGTCGGTTGTTCATTTGCTCCAGACAGTCAAACCGAGTCCATTGGCGGAAAGGGAATTCAAGTTCGTCCTTGTCCCATATCTGGAAGATGAGGATTTCATGGCGCGCATGTCGCAGGTGGGCGAGGGCATTAAGAAGTGTGGAAACATCCCCAAAGCAGTCGGAGATAATGATGACCATGCCCCGGCGCTTGATCTTGGGGACGAGTTCATGGAAGACTCTTCCGAGTTCTGTTTCCCCGCCAGCTTCAGTGTTGGCCAATGCATCAATCATCTGCTGAAGGTGTGCCGGGCGGCTTCTTGGTGGAATCTGCTGTCGAACCTTTGTGTCGAACGTGATGAGGCCTGCACTGTCGACCTGTTGGATCATCAGGTAGGCAAGGCAGGCAGCGAGGCGCGAGCCGTATTCGAGTTTGCTGAGGGGGGCGTCATCCCCCTGGTAGCCCATGGACCCGCTGGCATCCAGCAGAATCTGGCAGCGAAGGTTGGTTTCCTCGTCGTACTCGCGAATATAGAAGCGGTCTGACTTGCCATAGACCTTCCAGTCCAGATGTCGAATCTCGTCCCCTGGCACATATTGACGGTGCTGCTTGAACTCGACACTGAAACCCTTGTGAGGGGAGCGGTGGAGCCCGGAGCAGAATCCCTCCACCACCTGACGCGCGAGCATCTGGTGGCTGACCAGTTTTGAGATGTCTCTCGGTGTAAGGAACTGCGTTAGCTTGGGCATCCGGAAGTATTCGGATTTCTAGGAATGTGGGAGAGTCTGGGTTGGTGCTGCAGGTCGCTTAAAGAACCTGTGCCTCGGCCTTTGGGACGTCCTCAAGCAGTTTCTCGATAATGTGATTCACGGTGATGCCTTCCGCCTCCGCGTTGAAGGTCGGGACAATACGGTGTCTCAATACCGGGTATGCCAGTGCCTCAATGTCATCGACCGTAACATGGTAACGGCCTTTCAGGACGGCTCGCACCTTGGCGCCAAGCACGACCTGCTGGCAAGCGCGTGGTCCGGGCCCCCAGCTTATGAGTTCCCTGGCCCAGGAGACTGCACCGGGATCGTCAGGGCGAGCCATGCGCACGAGATCGAGGACGAACTCAATCACATGGTCTGGTACCGGGACACGCCGAACGGTTTCCTGGCACTCGATGATGGTTTGGCCGTCAATGACCGGCTCGAGCCTCTCTT
>CAJWSN010000039.1 GCA_913046175.1 uncultured Opitutia bacterium | reverse complement strand
CGTTGGGATTGATTGAATCCCCAGTTCCACCGCCAAGTCCTTGTTATCGTCAATGTTGACTTTGCAAACTTGGACTTGGCCATCCATTTCCTGTGCAATTTCTTCCAGGATGGGGCCGATCGCCTTACAGGGGCCACACCAGGGAGCCCAGAAGTCCACCATTACAGGGGTGGATGTGTTAGCAATCGTGGTTTGAAAAGTGTCAGCGTTGAGTTCAGTGAGTCCGGCCATTACTTGTCTTGAATTGAGTGGATTGTATTTATTTGAAAATGGAAATCTCCAAGAACATCAAGACAGCGAAAGTGATCGTTGCACCAAACACCAGGAGGTCGAAAATCAACATCACGACCGCCAATGCACCACCAGTTTCCTTCGCAGGCACTCCAGCCGTTGCAGGATTGGGAAGTGCAGATTTTCGGGGGGGAGGACCCTTCGATGCCGGGCCGGGCGCGGCGCTGGGTGATCCGCTTGATGGCCCAACTGATTTCTTTGGGGAAAAGGGTGACTGAGTTACCTTGGATACCCCTATTTTGCCTTTTGCAGGCGGAGGACCAGAGTCTTTACCGATCGTTTGGGGTTTCTTAATAGCCGATTTTACAGGGGCGGGAGCCTTCGTCAATGGTGTAGATGGGCGTTTAATCCCTGACTTGACCGGGGGTTTTTGTGCTTTCGCTGGAGAGGGAGGTGGCCTCGTGATGGGGGACTTGGAAGGAGTGGGCGGCGTGGGGCGCTTGAGTCCTCCTTTGGCTGGACTCGTTGGCTTGGCTGCCGCGATGGGGGGTCTGGTTACCTGTGACTTTGAGGGGGATGGTGGTGAAGGTCGCTTGAGTCCTGCCTCGACTGGTGGGGCCGGAGCCTTGGATTCTCTGCCTGGGGTCCCTGCATCCTGGGCTGCTTTAAATGGGGTGCGTTTTACACCCGGTGCCTTTTTTGCCGGTGATGGCGCCCCGCTGCTTTTTGCTGCGGATTTAAAGGGGGATGGCTTCTTTACGCTCAATGTTATTAACTCCAATTCCTGGATGTGTGTTCCATCAAGAACTCATTCCGGCAAATTCTTCTGGATGATGTCCTGAAGTTGCTCCTCATCCACGGTGGATAGATTTTCCCCTTCCTGTTTAAGATCCTCAAATGTCTTGCAGATGGTTTCCGTCATGCAGTCATGGGTTTTTTCAGAACCTCCAATTATGGAGAACTCCTCCGACTGCGTGATGCGGGTGTGACCATCTTCACAATCCAACCCTATCCCCAGCAGATGTGCATTGGGCTTCTCTTGGATTCTATTCATCAGGTATAATCTGGTGGGTCAGGTGGGTATTTCTTTACTTTAAAAAAAGCCGGCTAAATCATATAGCTTTGGCAAGTGCTTAGTAAAGGTTAAAGGTTTGGTCGAAGCAGAAGCAGATTTCTAGTAGGTTTTAAGACGCAGCCCCATTCGGTAGTTGAAGTCGGACTCCCTGGGGTCGCCTCTGCGGAAGGTCACTTGGTTGTCGAGGATCCAGTACTTCCCAATGTGGGTGCTCCATGTATATCCCTGTTCGGTAAATTCGTTCCTGTTTGAATCGTGTCGCAGACGGATGGCAAGCAGATGGTCGCGGTTCAGTTTGTAAGTGGCAAGAAGATGGTTCTGACGGTTGCCGTTGCGCAGGTATTCATTGGTGAAATGCAGATTCGTCTGGTCGCCATCACGCAGGGTGACTCCGGAACTGAGTTGGTTATATCTTCCGGTTTCGGACAACATCTTGGTCGTGAGGTTCAAATCCAGCCATCGGGCGGGGGAGAGGACCAAGTTTGTGTAGAGGGCTTCCAGTTTCTGTTCGTTTCGGTCAGGGAATATATCCTGGTAGAGGTTAAGTGCGCCAAGGCGGCGGGATCCGTATTCCGCGGACCGGGTGTCCAGACGGTTTTCAATGCCCACACGGAGGGTGTGGAGTTCCCTGAGGTCATCCAAATGGGGTATCGTCCCCAAGCCCAACAAGGGAAGGTTGTGCTCAAGGAGGAGTTGCTCAATTGCAGCGAATTGTCCGGTCCCTGACTCTGCCTCAGGGATGTAACGGTATTGGGCAATCCCCTTGACTATATGTCTCAACCCGTCAATTCCCCATATCGGATTCACCAGGTCCCATGTGGCATGGGAGAACGCCTCTGCATTAATCCCAATCTCACCCAGCACACGGGTGTAGTCGTTGACATGCGTCTCGTTCCCAAAGTATTTCGTCAGGCGTGTCCCGGCAATCGGGGTCAAGGAATACCAGGAGGGGGTGGCCCAGTTGTAGCTGAGTCCGTAGAAGACATCGAAGCGCGTATTCTCCAGATTGGCTTCATCATCCCGCAGCCAGGAAAGCGAGGCATGACCACGCTGGAGAATCCCGGTTTCTCCCAGTGGACTGGCCAGCAGATCACCGCGAACCTCGGGTATCCTTCGAGGAAGCCGGGTGAAACTATTGGGTTGCAGACGTGCCATTGCGGAAAGGATCATGTTGTCCCGATGGTAGCTTGCCTCGGCAAAGCTATCGTCTGAGAAGTCATCCCGGAAAAGGTCGGGTCTGAAATCCCGTAGGAAATCTGCGTCGCTAAGCCAGTTCAACTTCACCTTTGCGTGGACCAAGCCATTCAACAGGTGCGCATGCTCCCATTTCCAGTGGTGGCGATCTTTTGGCAGACTTTTGGAGTACAGGGGTGGGTCGTCGCCCTGGTCTCGGATCCAAGAGAAATTCAGGTTGCTGTGGGTGACGGCTTCCCGCTTTCTGCTGAACAGCAGGGAAGGGTTTAGAAGGATTCCGCGTTTCTGGTATAGTTCAATACTTGGCGTCAGGAGAAATTCCTCCCCTCGTTGCAAAGTTGGCTCCAGTATTATGTAGGCGCCCACGCTCCTGCGATGTCCCGCTTCTCCAATAAAGCCAAATGGGTATTTCCGTGTGGAGTAGCTTCCTGCTGGTATTCGAAATAGTGAATATTCCCCTAACTGGAGCCTTGCATCCTCAACAAAGTAGCGTTCCAGTTCGGGTTCGTACCCAAGTTTCCCCGCAAAAACCCTCGGGGAAAAACGCTCCGGTTCGCCGTAGTACAGGATTGCATCCCTTGCCTCATACAAGTGTTTGCTACCTGAAAGTTCCTCGGCTTCAATGTGAACGGGCCACTTTCCTACCCGGAGTTTTTTTCCGGAGAAGCTACCGTCCCGTCTGTTGAACTTTAAGGTTTCTCCGGTAATCCGGAGGTCTTTGCGGGTGAAGCTGACCTTTCCCCTGGCCTCTGCGGTGGCTTCCCGATAGCTGATTTGATCAGCTTCAAGCAACAGGGTTTCGTCTTTAAGAACTGCATTGCCGGTTGCGACTTGTGCTCCTTGGATGATTTCCATTTTGTCCGCCGTCAACTCTGCGTCTGCGTGGACGGGTCGGTCACTTTGTGCAAGTATCACCAACGCGGGTAGAAGCACGAATTTGCAGGAATCACTCACCAAGTCTGCATGTTTGGACAAACATCTGTGAGGAAACAAGTTTTTATTGCGGAAAAGGGTTTTGCTCGTTGAAAAATTGGCTTTTCGTGCACACATTTTGCGAGCCAAAAGATGAAAGTTGTCGATGAACTCAATCGCGTTGCCCAAGGCCTCAGCGACATGCCTCATGAAGTGCTAGGCATGCACCCGGTTTCCGGAGGAATCTTGGTACGTACCCTTCAACCAGGGGTCGTTGCTTGTGAGGTCGTGGATTGTGGAACTGCAAAAGTCCACCCAATGAAGCGCAACCGTGGCTTCTTTGAATCCCGTATTCTTCAGGATGGTCCATTTCCCTATCGCCTCAGGGTCAAGGGTCGTGACGGTCGTATTCTTGAGATTGAGGATCCCTACCGTTTTTCTGCAACTGTTAACCAGGAAGAACTTTCCAGTTTCATGGATAAGGGAGACCCTTGGATTTATAACAAGATGGGTCCGCGACCTCTTGAAGTCGAGGGTGTGCAGGGTTGGTCTTTCTCGGTCTGGTCTCCTCGTGCCCGTGCTGTCAGCCTTGTACACTTTCCCAAGTTTGATCCTGCTGTCATGCATCCAATGCGTCGGATCGGTTCCACCGGTGTTTGGGAAATCTTTTTGCCGGAAATTGCCTTGGGCTCCAAGTACAAGTTCCATGTGCGCACTGTTGAAGGTGAAATCCTGGAGAAGGCGGACCCCATGGCTCTTTTCTCTGAAGGACCTCCTCACAACGCCTCCATCGTGTATGATCTGAGAGGCTTTTCCTGGAAGGATCAGGATTGGATGGAACGGAGGAATCGCGACTGGGGGGAGGCACCAATGTCTGTCTATGAAGTTCACCCGGGTTCCTGGAGGCGCCCGGGAACCAGTTATCGGGAGCTTGCCATTGAGCTGGGTGACTACGTGCAGGAAACAGGATTCACTCACGTTGAGTTCATGCCTCTCAACGAGCACCCTTTCGTGGAATCATGGGGTTATCAGGTTACTGGGTATTACGGTCCTAACCACCGGTTCGGTAACCCACATGATCTAATGCACCTTGTTGATGAGTTCCACAATCGGGGTATCGGGGTCATTATCGACTGGGTCCCTGCACATTTTCCGAAGGATGCATTTGGTCTTGGATGTTTTGATGGGGGGCATTTATACGAGTATGAGGAGGAGTGGAAACGCGAACATCGTGACTGGGGCACCTGGGTTTTTGACTATGGCAAGCCACAGGTTTGCAGTTTTCTAATGGGAAGTGCAATTGCTTGGCTTGATCGCTACCATGTGGATGGCCTGCGTGTTGATGCGGTCGCTTCAATGCTTTATCTCGATTATTCTCGTGGGAACGATTGGGAACCCAACAAACTTGGGGGTAATGAGAATCTTGAGGCCATACAGTTTCTCCAACAGGTCAATGCGGCTGTCCGCAAGTATTTTCCCGGGACCATCACAATTGCGGAGGAATCCACTGCCTATCCCAATGTGACACCTGCGCAACCCGGTGAATCTCTTGGATTTCATTTCAAGTGGAACCTTGGCTGGATGCATGATGTCCTCCAGTTTTTTCAGGCTCCACCTTCCCGCAGATGTGATTTCCATGATCAACTCATTCACTGTCGGGACTACCATTTTGCTGAGGATTTTATCCAAGTCTTTTCTCATGATGAGGTTGTCCATGAAAAAAAACCACTCCTACTTAAAATGGCAGCAGGCGATGATCTTGCCACGAAGGCCGCTGACCTCCGGACCCTCTTTGTGCTCCTTTGGGGTTGGCCCGGCAAGAAGACCCTTTTCATGGGGGGTGAGTTTGGCCAGCTTCGTGAATGGTCTGCCACTGGCATCTTGCAATGGGAATTACTGGAGGATGACCTGCACCAAGGTCTTTGGGAGCTGATTCATGACTTGAATCAAATTTATGTTCAGGATTCCTCACTCGCTCGCACTGATCCTCAACCCCACGCCTTCCAGTGGCTGGATTCACGGGATTCAGAGCATTCAACGCTCTCGTTCCTTCGCTGGGGATACGCAGATGGCGAAGTTTATCTCTTCGCTTTTAATTTTGGCCCTGAAGAATGCTGCAGGACATTTGGCGTACCCAACCCAGGCGTCTGGACTCCCCTCCTTCACTCATCTGCTCCACGTTATGGGGGTACTCTCGGTCGACTTCCAGAGTCTCGGATTGCGCAGGATGAAAAGGCCCATGGGCAGCCACACTCCATCAATCTGGACCTGCCTGCCTTCTCCGCCCAAGTGTGGCGCTCTTTTACCCAAGAGGAGTAGTCATTTAAATGCGCGTGGTTTAAAGAACTTGCATTATTGCTCGATGAAGAAGGAAGGCTCGTTGATTGTGGCTGAAAGTTGAATTAGGGCATTTTGGGCGGCATGGCGCAGGGGACTCCCAGAAAGGACGATTCCCCGTAGGGATTCCATGTCACTTTCCTCGCCGAGGTAGCCGAGGGCGGCGATGCTGCGGAGGCGAAGGGTCGGGTCACCTTCCTTGCTAAAGGCGAGTTCGCGAATGATCGGGGAGTATTTGCGACGACCAAGGCAAGCAACTGCGCTGATGGCCTCGGCGCGGTTGATCGAACTGATCGAAATCCGGTCGGGTATCACTTTGGAGAACCAGGGTTCGAGCTCGTCCATGGCTTTTTTGATGATTTTCGGTTCAATCCCTCCTTCGCGGACGTCAATGAGAACGTTGAGGGCGGTGCCGGGTATACTGGAATGGGCGAGGCTGGCATCGCGGACGGTATTGGAAATGGCGACAACGGCCTTGCGAACGAGGACTGGGTCTTCTTCATGCGGGACTCCGATATCTTCCCCTCGTGGGGAGATCCACTGACCGAGGTGCTGAATTGTGTAATCGCGCAGGACTTCTGGGGCGAAGGGGTCACGAATGATTACGAGGAGGGTTTTGCTATAACGATCGCGACCGATGGCCTGCAGGCGCATTTGTTCCATGATCTCATTGACCACGACCCACCAGTTTTCAGCCTGCCCAGACAACGGACGGTGCTCAAGTAGGGAGTAGAGGGCATCGACATCGGTTTCGGACAGGGTCTCCTTATCCAGGCGACGAAGCAGGTCCACCCGCACTTGCCAGCGGATGGAAGGATCGGTGAGTGATTTCCAGCTACTGGAGGGAGTGTTGCTTGAGACCAAGGGGTCGAGAATGAGATGCCCGGATATGTTTTTGGATTTCGTCTCGGGGGTTACCAGACCCGTCTTGTTGAGGTTCATCCATGCGAGCAGACTTATTCCAAGGCAGAGGAGAATAACAATCCAAAGGAATAGCTTCATGGCCTTTTGATTAAGCAATGGAATCATTTAGTTATCGCCTGCCGCGGAAGATGCCCTTTTGATCGTAGACATTCAAGTAGTGGCAGTAACCACCGCGCATGCCTATGGGGAAGAGGAAGTTGAGAAAGGCCACGCCGTTGACAAAATCTTCCGAGCGAAGGGTCAACTTCTTGGAGCCGTTGGTGAAGGTTACGCCGGATCGAAAGATATTCACCACGACAGTGCCGCCGGGAGGAAGGCAGGTGGCGACCATGGGTGTTGTGACGGTATAGTACCCTGGAAAGTCGTTGCTTTGGAAGGCGACAGTTGTGTCGTTCTGAAGAGCGTCCGAGATAGTGATGAGATTGAGTTGTTGGGCGCCGAGGATGGGCCCCCCGGGGAAGAGGCGGGCAATTATGCGACAGAGACCACGACCTCGCGGGTTGGCCTGCAGCGCGATCCATTTTCCTTTCGGGAAGGCTTTCGGATTGAGATGGACGAATTTGCCACCCTCAAAGAAAAGAGAGGCATCCACCGATGCTGCTGGGAGTTTGATCTTTCCTACTGTGTTGGAAAGCAAGTCCTGTATGTCTGAAAAAAAATCGGCTTGTTTGACCTTTACCGAAAGAGTGGCGAATGAACCGTCCGGTCGAGCGGCCCGCACACGATAATCGCCGGCATCGGGGAAGTGCAACAGGTGATGATCGGTGGATGTTGCGAGGGAGACTGGCTCGAGACCGAACACTTGTACTTCCCGGAGTGAGAGATAGGTTTGACCGTTGCGATCGGGTCTGAGACGGCGGATGGTGAGGGAGCGACCCTTGGAGATTTTGTCCGTCATCCAAGTCATTTTGTTGCCTGCGTGGGAGCCATCGGTATGGAAGTCGCGACTCGTGACGAGGGTCCCTGCATTGTCATGGATTTCCATCCGGAAGTGGGTTAACCGGTGCTGCCTATACGAACTGTTCCATATGACGACACGATCGATGAGGCGCTCTGCCCCAAGGTCGAGCCGCAACCAAGCACCGGACTCGTCTTTTGTGTGGGTGATGCGATTACTGCGTAGATCACCGTCTGTGGCCCGAGTCGCGACGCCGCCCAATCCGGTAGAGGATTGAATGGCGAATGCTTTGGGTTCCTGAGCCCAGTTGACCGAGGAAGGTTGCCAAATTTCGATGGGGTTGGGAGTACTGTCATCGTGGGGCAATTGGGCCACGAGTTTCAGGGAGTCGCCCTTGCGTATGAATAGCGTTTCCTCGTCAAAAACGTTGGTTTCCTGCCATTGGATGGAGCTCGTTTCACTTATTCCCAATTCGTGGTCGACGGTGAAGGAAGTGAATCCGTCGGACTGCAATTGCAGATCGCCGAACCAATGATTATCGTCCAGGCCCGGATTGACCGGAATACCATCGAGCAGGACGCCGCCTACTGACCGGGAAAAACCCTCCACGGAGGCTGGCGAGACACGCGATAAATGCGGGTGCGATCGGATTGAATTGACGGTGAAAAGCTGTTTGACAACCCAGTCGGGAAAACCATCTCCATCTAGATCTGCGCCTTCGGGACGGAGCACGTCGATGCTGACGATGGAGACCAGTCGCCTGGCCAGCATGTTGTCGATCTTGAAGGTGAGTGAGTGTTCGCCTGCAGTCAATAAAGGGGTGGTGACCCGCAAACGGCTATCCCGTTGCACACCATAGACTAAAGCGCGCTTGCCCAGGGACACACCGTCGATGCATACTTCCACTTCAACAACCTCTTTCAAATAGAGGTTTCCAAGCAGGCGGGTGGCCAACTCAATAATCCAGAAACCATTCTGCGTGACGCTGAAGTCCCAGGAGATTTCACCCCGGAAGGAGTTTGGGACAAGGCCTCCGGAAGTCATGTTCCAGGAGGGGCCATCCGATTGATGGGAAGTGAGGTCCACGGAAACAACGCGAGACTCGGAGGGAGCGTCGCTGGCGGTGGGGTCGGTACCGTAGATGAGGAACTCATCCGCATCGTTCAATCCGTCGCCATCGGTGTCAGGATTGACTGGATTGGTGCCGAGAACGTATTCCTCGCGGTTGGATAGGGCATCAAGGTCAAAGTCTCCCTGCTCGCCCTGCCGAGCACGGTCCAAGGCGCCGTTGTCAGTGGGGTCGAGATTGTGCTTCAATTCCCAATTGTCGGGCAGGTAGTCGTCGTCTGCGTCGGCGGGCTCCAACCCGTAGGAAAGTATGACGTCTAGGGGAAGAGGATGGCGGTCTTGGCCAGGAGGTGCCCAAGCCACACTGACGTGGTAACCTCCTGCGTGCTTTTGCTGGGATAGAATTTCAAGGAAATACTTTTGTCCCGCTTCAAGCTGAATCTCATCGCTCATCTGGCAGGCAAAACGATCCCAAAGGTTCCTGTCCCAACGGCGAATGCCATGACCTGTACCCGATTCAGGCCCCATTTGAGCGAGAAGACGCTTGTGGTACTTGGTGTTGTCCTGACTGAGCCACAGTTCAGCTCTGTGGAGCGCGCTGATCCAAAAGCGATAGGTTCCCGTCTCAGGAGCCGTGAGGTATCCTCGGAGTCGAGCTGCTGAATATTTGCGAAGACCTTTGTAACTCGTGGTGGACACTGCCTTGCGAAGGTTCGGCTCCAGAAAAAAGGAATCCGATAAGGCCAATTCCCTGACGTCGTATTCCCCAATACTATCCCAACGTTCCAAGGCAAGCCTGCCGGGAAAGGAATTACCCGCAAAGGGGTTCAGCCTGCGGATGGCCTCCTCCAAGTTGGATAAACCGTCTTTGTCCGGATCGGCTCCAGGCGCATGTTCACCGGTCTGGTGTCCGTTCAGGTTGAAGCCATGTCGTTCCTCCCACTCGTCAGGCAACTCGTCGTTGTCCTTGTCAAGGTGGCTGCCGGCGTAGCTCTCGAGAAAGTCGCCTTCCAAAATCTGGATGGGCAGGTATTGCAGAGAGGAATCCTCGCGGCCCCACACTCGAACCTCGGCGAGTGATAAGACATGGTCGCCATTGGGAGAAGGGCCGAGGAGCTCGATCCTGACCACTCG
>CAJWSN010000038.1 GCA_913046175.1 uncultured Opitutia bacterium | reverse complement strand
TGAGGACTTCGCTGGTTTTTTCGGGTTGACCAAGGTAGCCCTCAAAAATGTTTGGCCCCCGCAACTTAATTATGCCTGTCTCGCCGTAGGGCCTCTCCTCGTTGGTGTCAGGGTCGATAAAGCGAATCGTTACCCCTGGGAGGAGGCGCCCGGCGGCACCCTTTCGTGAACCAACCTCCTTAAACTTTTCTTCCTTGGTGCTAGGAGGATCGGGGAGGTTCACGCTTGAGACCGGGGACGTCTCGGTGAGTCCGTAACCTTCCAGGTACTTGGACCCAAACTTTGATTCCCATTCTTCTGCGAGGCCTTTTGGGGTCTTTTCCGCCCCCACAATGACGAATTGAAGCGAGGCTATTTTTTCCGGGTCTGCCTTGCGAAGGTAGGGCTTGAGGAAGGTTGGCGTGCCCAGCAGTGCAGTTACTTTCTCCTCGTAAATTGCATCAATGGCCTTGCGGAGCTCGAGTGGGGAGGGCAGGGTGACCAGTCGAATACCCTTGATCAGGGGGTACCAGAGTGTGACGAGGAACCCGAAGCTGTGGAAGAGGGGGAGATTTCCGAGCAGAATCTGGTCCTGGTCGATGAGGTTGATGTCTGAGATTTGGGTTACATTGCCCAAAAGATTACGATGGGAGAGGACAACTCCCTTGGGTTCACCGGAACTACCGCTGGTGAAGATAAGTGCAGCCTCCTCACGGTCACCGTGTCGTGGCACCTTGAAGAAGCGGGATGAAAGACTTGATGGAAACAGCTTAAGCAGCCCAAGTCGCAGACCGATTGAAGCCTTTGAGAGCGCCTGCAATTCGTCCTTTATGTCAAGTTCGTTAGAGGTTCCCGGCAGGTCGGGGAAGCGTTTCTTTACTTTTTCCGTGGTGATAAGGGTATCAATTTCTGCACGATTGACACAGGACTTCAGGGCGGCTGCACCCAGGGAGAAGTTGAGATTCACGGGAACTTTGCCACCAAGAACGCAGGCGAGATTGGCCACGGTGGCGCCAATGCCTGGCGGAAGTACAATCCCAACTCGCTTTGCCGAGGTGGTTTTGGCGAGGCGGTCTCTGAAGGCAATGCCAAGTGCAAGCAACTGTTTTGCCTGAATGGGCTTTCGATCCTCGGTATAGTCGACCAGGATTTCTCGTGATCCAGCAGCGGCAAGTCCCTCGAAGACGGCCAGTCCGATGTGGCTGCGTAATACAGGACGCTGCGAAAAGGCTTCCTCTGCAAGGTCCTGCAGGGATTGCCGGGCTGCGGCAGATGAGGCTTCTTGTGTGCTCATGGGTGATCCAAAGTTGACAGTTACAGGATAGGGTATGCGAATGGGTTTTTTCTTGAAGAACTTTTTGCGTTCATAGCTAAAAATGGAACCCCAGAGACCATCAAGGCTCACGGGGATGACGGGGGCGTTTGCGCGCTTGGCAATGAGCTCAAAGCCACGCTTGAGGCCCTGCATTGCACCAGTCCTTGAAATTGCCCCTTCTGGAAACATGCAGACGACTTCGCCTTGAGCAATGCATTCGGCGGCCTTCGTGATGGCTTCACGAGCGTTCGTCGGTGAGACAGGGATTACCCCGGTTAACTTGAAGATGAATTTAAGAAATCGTGAGTTGGTCAGTCCCGAGAACCCGATGAAGCGCACGGGCCGCGGGCACGCGGCACCGATCATGGCCGGATCGGCATAGGATATGTGATTGGCGATCAGAAGGACGCCTCCGGAGGCGGGGACATTTTCGACGTTCTCAATGCGAACCTTGTAGATGATGCGAGTCACTATCAGAACGAGGGTGCGAAAGAGAGCTTCGGGGAGAAGATAGAGGACGTAACCGGTTACGATTATGCTGGGCAGGGCCATGAACAGAAACTGCCCTTTTGCTGACAAGCCCAGCTTGAGCATCAGGAAGTGTAGGCCAATGAACGAGAGCCCAAACAAGTTGCTCAGCAAAGTGGATGAGGCAAGGACACGACCTCTTCGTTCCTCGCCCGCCCGGTCGACCATGAATCCCCGAAGGGGCACAGAAAAGATGGCACCAAAAAAACCCATGCCAACCATGCAGGCTCGAAATGGGGCCTGGCTATCCCCGGGGTTTTGCGGTATGCACAGGCCTGCCAGCAGCAGGATCACCGCGATTCCGAGTGCTCCAAGGGCGACAACACCCAGTTCAACGCGCCCACGGTTAATGTATCCTGTGAAAAGGCTTCCCAGGATGATGCCGATTCCCAGAAACAGGTTAAAAATGCCGGTCAATTGCCCAACCTCATCGCCGGTGGCGATTTGCTTGGAAAGCACGCCCAGGCACAAGATCACCAGCCACGCGATGCCAAGGAACCATGCGAAGCCAAGGAGCGACAAGCGCAAGCCCCGGTCCTGCATTGCCTCGGAAAGTTCATGGAAGTGACCGAACAGGTTGCGCACTCCAAAGGGTGACGAGCTTTTGGCCGGAGTCTTTCGTGTGGGCTGGAACAGAATCCAGGACAGCAATGACAATACGGAAATCCCAACGGTTACCATGAGCCCCGCCTTCCAACTGTCACCGCTTGCCTCAGAGGCTTTCTTGAAGGCCATTCCTCCGAAGAACCCCCCGACAAGCACGGCCGTCATGCCCAGCATTTCTGTCCAGCCAATGGCCAATCCCAATTGTCGTGAACCCACCAGTTCCTTTAGGATTCCATAACGTGCCGGCGAGAAGAAGATTGTCTGCACTGCAAGGAGGAAGAATCCTGCAAGTGCGATTCCGAGACTTTCTTGTGCCATGCCTGTGGCAATAATGCCCAACCCAACAACTTGGGCAATCAGCGTGGAACTGATCACTGTTTTTTTCGGAAAACGGTCGGCGAGCCAACCGGCCAGAGGCGCAAAAATGATGAAGGGAAGGACGAGGAGGATGCCAATCTTCACATTGGCATCCTGAAAGGCCTGCTGTGACATGATGGCTCCACATAGCCCAAGCAACATGTACTTGGCGAGGTTGTCATTGAATGTGACCAGGGAGTGGGAGCCAAGCAACCATTTGCAGTCCTTGAAGGATTTTGTTTTCTCCATGTTTTCCTTCCTTGCGAACTTCGTGCCAGTTATTGACTGGGTTCGGCTTTTGTTGCGAAAGTTCATAGGGAGACCAGCAATGGTCAAGGGCAAACGGGAAACCGAACAGCAATCCATCACGAATTTATAATGGCCACATATTCATCAAATGCTGGGTGTGCTCATTTTTTACGCATACTGGCTGGCAGTGTGTTTGTCATTGAGTCTTTCCCCATTATTTCTAGGGTTTTGACCTTTCTTAAACCTCCTTTCGCTAATTCCTGGGCGACCTTTAGATATTATATTGATGGGCAAGAACATTCTGGGTATTTCAGCTTTTTATCATGATAGCGCGGCAGCGCTGGTCGTGGATGGCCAGATTGTGGCTGCCGCTCAAGAGGAGAGATTCACGCGAATCAAGCACGACCACAATTTCCCCAAACTTGCGGCGGACTATTGCCTCAATGAGGCAGGAATTACGGCGGCAGATCTGGATTTTGTTGTCTTCTACGAGAAACCCTTCCTGAAGTTCGACCGTCTCCTGGAAACCTATTTGGCCTTTGTCCCTCAGGGATTGAAGTCTTTTCTCTCCGCGATGCCGCTCTGGTTGAAGCAGAAGTTACACCTTCCCCGTGAGATAAAGAAGGGTCTTGGAGGTGAATATAAAAAGAAGGTGGTATTCACGGGACACCATGAGTCACATGCGGCCAGTGCCTTTTTCCCCAGCCCCTTTGAGGAGGCGGCGATTCTTACCCTGGATGGGGTGGGCGAGTGGGACACCTCCACCATCGGATCCGGTAGAGGCAACAAAATTGAGATTCATAAGGCCCTTCACTTTCCTCATTCTTTGGGGCTGCTTTATAGTGCCTTCACCTATTTCTCGGGATTTCGGGTAAATTCAGGCGAATACAAGCTAATGGGTTTGGCACCCTACGGAAAACCCAAGTACAAGGACATCATCCTGAATGAGCTTCTGGACCTGAAGGAGGATGGATCCTTTGCGATGGAAATGGATTTCTTCAACTATTGCCAGGGCTTGACCATGACCAACCGGCGTTTTGCGGAACTTTTTGACGGTCCACCACGAAAGTCTGAATCCAATATCACCGAGCGCGAAATGAATTTGGCTGCGTCCATACAGGTTGTCACAGAGGAGATTGTTTTTCGAATGGCCCGCACCGCACGTGAACTCACTGGACTCCCCCATCTTTGTATTGCAGGCGGGGTGGCTCTCAACTGCGTGGCCAACGGGAAACTTCTTCGCGAGAAAATCTTTGACCGGCTTTGGGTGCAGCCTGCGGCAGGGGATGCAGGGGGGGCTCTTGGTGGTGCCATTTTTGTCCATCACCAGCTTTTGGGTGCGGAGCGAAAGGTGAACCACGAGGATTCCATGGCTGGATCCTTTTTGGGGCCGAAACATCAAAACTCTGAGATTTACAAGTTCCTGCAGGAAAAAATGATTCCCCACCACTATTTTGAGAAGGAAGAGGATTTGTTGGACCAGATTGCGGGCTCGATTGCCTCGGAGAAGGTTGTTGGCTGGTTTCAGGGGCGCATGGAATTCGGACCCCGGGCCCTGGGGGCGCGCAGCATCATTGGGGATGCCCGGAGCGAGAAGATGCAATCTCAAATGAACCTTCGAATCAAGTTTCGGGAGTCCTTCCGTCCATTTGCACCATCAGTCCTGCGTGAGGATGTGGGCCAGTATTTCGGATTGGAAGAGGATTCTCCCTACATGTTGCTGGTTGCCCCTGTGAAGGAGGAGATTCGTACGGAACTCAGTGAGCAGGACCAGGAAAACATGAAGGATCCCAACCTGATCCAGCGCGTAAATGTCAAGCGCTCGAGTATTCCGGCCGTGACGCATGTCGACATGTCGGCCCGTGTGCAGACCGTGGATGAATCACGTAATGGGAGATACTATCAACTGATACGCAAGTTCAAGGAAAAGACCGGGTCCGGGGTTATCATCAATACCAGTTTTAACATTCGAGGTGAACCCATTGTCTGCACTCCACAGGATGCCTACCGATGCTTCATCGCCACGGACATGGACATCCTTGTGCTTGAGAACTATGTCCTTTACAAGACCGAGCAACCTGAAGAAAGCAAGGAAGTCCGGGAAAAGTATATCAAGAGCTTCAAGCTGGATTAATGGGCTATGATGCCCTGAATTGACATGATCAACAAGTTCAAGGAAATCAATTGGAACCCATCCATCAAGGAAAGGAGGGGTTTTGGTCGCCTTCTAATGATGGGATTCCCATTTGTCGGCCTTTTTTGGGCAGTTGTCATGGGGTTGAAGGGCCTTTCAGCAGGAAAAGGTTGGGATTGGAGCTGGGCCCTTTTTTACTGGATCGCAGGCATGGGGTTTGGTGTTGGCTTGGTTTGTTATTTGCTTCCCATGCTTGCACGACCACTTTATTGCATCTGGTTCTTTCTGGTTTGCCTGATCGACTTGGTGATCATGAGCCTTTTGTTGCCAGCATTCTTCTATACGATCCTGATGCCGTTTGGAGTTCTGTTGAGGCTGTTGGGCAAGAATCCAACCCGTAAACACAAGGAAGCGGGCGTGAAGACCTATTGGATTGATGTTGAAAAGCCCAAGGACTTGAGCCAGTATTACCGCCAGTTCTGAATCAACAGCCAACTTCTACCTGTCATGAGTGAAGAACCCCGTAAAAGTTTTGAAGAGTTGAACAAGGAAGGCTCGAATGGCGGCTTCCTTAATGAATTTCGTCTTCTTTTAAAGCATAACAAGAAATGGTGGATCACCCCGATTATTATTTGTCTCCTGATTTTCGGAATCCTCATTTACCTGTCGGGAACCAGCGCGGCACCTTTTATCTACACCTTGTTCTAGATTTTCGTGGGTCTGGTTTACCCTTTACTGCTGCATCCGGGGCCTTGTGCCGAATTCCCACTTCCAAAAATTTGAATTAAAAACGTAATCTTTTCGTGTTTCGGGCTAATCCCTAGATGAACACGTACGTTTTGTGGGAAGTATAAATAACAAAACATTGCGCCGCCTTATGTCGGCTTTGCTTGATGGCGATATCTCCAATGAGGATCATGACCATCTTTGCTCCTTATTAAAGGGTAGCAAGCAAGCCCGACAGTTCTATCTGCGAAACCTCACCATGGAATCCGCCTTAAACTGGGAAGCTTATTCTGCAAAGGGTACAGCCGGAACCCTGCAAAGTGCGGAACCCCCTCACCGCGATGAAATCAATGTGCCATTCGTCAACCCATGGATGGTTGCACGCAATTGGCTGGCTGGAACTGTGGCTGCATCCCTTGCCTTGGGGTTGTGGCTTGCCACTGCATGGAAGAAAGGCGTGGAGACGCCAAAACATCCTGCGGTTGCACAAAATCTCCAGCCAATAAAAACTGAAACGTTGGAAAAGGACGGTAATGCGATTGCATACGTTTACTTCCAACTCAATGAGAAGGATGCGCCAGAAGGTTAACTTTCTGGAGACTACTGGGCAATACACACAGCTTTTTTCAGAATAATTCTGAGAATTTTCCTTTAGAAGGGGTCATACTTGGGGAAGTTCCCTTTCTTTTCACGGAAAATACCAGCGGGCGTGTAGCGGGGAGGCTACACGCCTTTTTTGGGAAAAATCAATCTAACCGGGTATAATGTGGCCTTTTTATTGCAGTTGACCCTTCAACCAGGAGACCACGGCTTGCACCATATTGTCAGAAGCCTTTTCTTCGCTGAAGACGTGGTCGGCCCCTTCAATCACAACTTTTTTTCTTGGGCCTGTTCCTTTTTCAAAAATTTCATGGGTTTCTTCAATTGGAACTACGTCGTCTTCTGTCCCATGGACTAACAGCCATGGAATTTTGATTTCGGCACCTTTTTCCAAAACGCTCCCGATACTGTTCATGTCACTTATGTATGTGCTGGATAGTGGGCAGTCTTCGTCTTCCCACATGCAGCCATGATCAGGGACCTGGTCGCCAAATTCCACCTTGGCGAATTTGGCCGTATGAACCATGCCGGCAAGGGAGATCAAGTAATCGATGCGATTGTCTTGTGATGTTGCCAGTACGCCCACGGCGCCTCCCATGCTATGTCCGGCATAAGTGATTCGTCGCCCATCAGATACCACATCGAGCACTGACTGCAGATCGCTGATCTCCTTGGTGATTGTGCAGTCCTGGAAACTTCCTCCCGAATTTCCATTTCCTGAAAAGGATATGCGCATCGTGGGGATTCCAGCTGAAGCGAGACCCTCGGCCAGTGTTTTTACAAAGGGCCTGTCCTTGTTGCCGGTGACCCCATGGCCAATGACCACAAGCACATCGGAATCCTCCTTCCCGGAATGGAAGGAATAGTCTAGTTGGTTGCCTTGCAGGTTTTGGATTTCGCCAAACATTGTATTTTCTGGTGAAGATGGATTAAATTTGGATGGAATCGCTCGAAAGCAAAATTGAACCTTGCGAAAATGCAAAGCCTTTCCCAGCTTCCTTATCCCCATTGTAATTTGTAACTCTTCCCCAACCCCCAAAAGGAAAACACTAATTATGAGCTTGAAAGAACAAAGAATCGGATTTGTCGGACTTGGACGTATGGGCGCGAACATGGCGCGTCATCTCAAGGATAGTGGATATACCCTTGGCCCGGTTTTTGACATTATTGCGGAGGTCAAGCAAAGTTTGGCAGAGGAACTCGAAGTGCCTGCCGCGCAGACTCTTGCTGAGGTTTCTGCGGGTTCTGACATCGTGATCACGGTGGTCACTGATGATGAATCCATGCGCAGCATCTTTTTTGGTGCCAACAATCTGTTTGAAAACGGGTCGGGCACAACCTTCCTTAATTGTGCGACCCTTTCCCCGCAGATTCATGTTGAACTGGAGGCCGCTGCTGCGGAAAACGGCGCTGAGACCTTGGAGGTCTGTATGGCATCCAGCATTACGCAAGCCCGTGATGGGACTCTATACCTCATGATTGGCGGTAACGAGGGGACCTACCAAAAGGTCAAGGGTCTTCTTGATGACATGAGCGTGAATCTTCGTTATGTTGGCGAATCTGGTCGCGCGGCACAGGTCAAGGCGCTGGTCAACATGGTCATGAATATTAATACAGCTGCCCTTGCCGAGGGATTGGGAGTTGGAGATGCCCTGGGACTTGACCTCAAGATGCTCCAAGAGGTTTTTTCCCAAACCGGTGCGAACTCCAGGGTCCTTGAGACCGATGCAGAAGACATGGAGATTCGCGACCATGAATGCTACTTCTCCTGCGAACATGCGGCGAAGGACTCCGGCATTGCCATTGATATTGCTGAATCTCTCGGCATCAACCTACCTTTGGCCAAGGCGACCTTCGCACAGTATGAGCGCATGATGGAAATTGGCCTTGGGCACTACGACAAATCCGGCATAGCTGAACTTACATTTAAGGGGCGCAATGCTTAGATCGTTCTTTTTGTGACTCCTTTTGGCACAAATACATTTTCAAGATGAAAGAACAATACCGGCAGTCATATTTGCTCCTTCTTTTGTTCGCTGCTTTTTTTTGGCAGGGGTGCGGGCCATCGGGGAAGAATTCGTCGTCAACTCCATCTGGTGAGCCTCCTCCCAAGCCTGTTTTTGTGACCAGTATCTTGCAGCCTGGATCCGCTGTCCAGGGCTACATTGACCTTAAGGCAGCGAACGAAAGCGATCTTGCCCGGCAAATCCGTAAAGCCTTCCCGGACCAGGATAAACAAATGGAGAACCTTAACAAGGAATTGCAAGGGTTCCTCAAGGCAACGGGCATGCAGATTGAGGACATCGCTGAGCTTGCGGTGATGGTCAGCTCGCTTGAGTCCCTGACAGGCGAGGATTCGGACAAGGAGCTTTTCTCGTTGCCCAGTGGAGTTACCTTTGCCGCGGCACTCAAGGTGACTGGTGAGGTCGACCTGGAGTCCATCCTTAATTTTATTGAGGCGCAGACTGAGGATGAGGGGGGACTGGATGGGGTTCGTGATACCAAGGCTGAGTTTGAACATGCAACCCTGATGACCATCCCGATGCCTGATGAACAGGACGAAAATCGCACGGGTCTAGTTGCCCACAAGGTTTTTGATGGGTTTACTTTTTTTCTCATTGGAGACGATGCCCTTGTCAGGAGTGCTCTAAGCTCTGGGAAACCCGGGAATTTATCCCCAGGTTCCGAGATGCGCTCAAGATTGCTGGCTGAAAATGTTGGATGGCTTTCCATGGATTTTCCACCCGGGCTTTTGGACAAGGGGGAGGAGGACCTTGAAGAGAATGAAATGCTTGCCGGTTTTTCAAAATTGCTTGGCAAGATTTCTTCGGTAGGACTTGCCGGTAATATTACCAGTACTTTTCCCATGCAGGTTCGGATTGGGTTTGTCGATGCCGAGTCCTCGGAACAAGGGGCTGCGACACTGAATGGGCTCCTGGGCCTTTTCAAGCTTATGGCACTCAAGGATCCCAGTGCGATTCCTCCATTTTTAAACAGCCTGACGGTCAAATCTGAAGACACCGATCTTGTCGTCGATGCTATTTTTACCTTTGCAGACGTTGAGGCTTTCCAGAATCAGGCGGAAAAGGATCCTGGTCTGCTCGAGTAATTCTAGGCCATACTTTCCTGGTTGATGTCGCTTAATTTTTTGAAAAATTGGCATTCTTGATTCGCAGTCGAAGATAAATTTCAGGTTTTTTTAAAAAAAAGTCGATCAGGGGTTGAAAAATTATCTTTTGGTGAATTAATTACTTCATCAGAAGATGCTTTTTTTTGTAAGTCATCATACTTAGATA
>CAJWSN010000037.1 GCA_913046175.1 uncultured Opitutia bacterium | reverse complement strand
CCTGACTCATGGTATTTTTCTTTATTGATGGTTTTGAACAAAATCATCGATTCCTTGATTGGTCGAAAGGGCTGGTTTGTACCTGAGGTCCCGTCGGGCTGCGTTTATGTTGAAATAGTGATTCTTGGCCAGTTCGACTGCGACGAACCGGGTCATTGGTGGTTCACCGGGCAGGGGAAGGAGAGTCCAGAGCTTTTCAAGGATGGCTCCCATTGCGTAGGCTTTTTGGAGGGAAATTTTTCGGGTAACCGGCGGGATGTTGAGACGGGCCAGGAGGTTGTTAAGCCACTCCCAGAGCACAACGGAATCTCCTTGTGACAGGAAATAGGCCCTGCCGTTGGCGCGATGGTCCTTGAGGGCGTCCAGGGCCAGCAGGTGTGCATCCGCCACGTTGCTGACGTGCGAGATATCGACCCGGTTGGTTCCGTCCCCGATGATTCTCAGGCGTCCTGCCTTTGCACGCTGGATGATTCGTGGAAGGAGGTGTGGATCCCCCGTGCCCCAGACCAGGTGGGGGCGCAGGGCAGTTGTCGCCAACCCATCCGCACCGTTGGCTGCAAGAACTTCCCTTTCCGCCACGGCCTTTGTTTCAGCGTAATGACAGAGCCAGTTGGAACCATAGGGGAGGGATTCATCCTCCCCGGAAAAAGGCTGTCCATTAAAGACAACACTGGGGGTGCTGGTGTAGATGAGAAAGGGTACGTGGTTCTCACGACAGGCCTGCACGACATTACGTGTGCCCAAGACATTTGTATGGTAAAAGTCTTGGCGTTTTCCCCATACACCTGCCTTTGCCGCAACATGAAAAACCGCATCCATGCCCCTGCATGCGCTCGTGACAGTCTCGGGTTCAGCAAGGTCTCCCTGGAGGGTTCGCACGCCTTGGCCCTGCAGTTTGGGCTGCAGGGATCGTCCAAGGCAGGTAACCTTCAACCCCCTTCCCAGGAGGCGTTCCACGATGTGCCTGCCAATGAAGCCGCCCCCGCCTGTAACAAGTATTTGTTTCACTGGTATTTCTCGAATTTGGCAATGAGGATTTAAACGTTTGTTTGCGAACCAAAGATCCGGGCAAGAGCCAGTCGGTGAATCTTGGCGTTGTGTCGCACATCCACCGGAAAGTCCCTGTGGAAAAAGAAGGTCTCAATAGTGCGGGTGCGGGGACTGGAAAGGGCGATCTCAGACAGTTCCTCAACAAAAGCCCCCCGTTTACGGGCATCCCTGGGAAAATGTCCGGTTTCCGGCTGAACAACGATGGCGGGTTTTTGGCTGCCAACTTGTCCCAAGCCAATGAGCGCTGAGCGGAGGACCCTTGGGTGTTGATTGAAGACAGCTTCACAAAAGTCGGTAAACAATGGACCTTCCGGGGTGACAACCCTCTCGGCGACCCGCCCACAGAACCATAGGTTGCGTTCATTGTCCAGGTAGCCAAGATCACCCATGCGGTGCCAGAGGATGTCACCCTCCCGAATCTTCGCCCTTTCTGTGGCCTCAGGCAGTTGGTCGTAGGCAGTCGTTACAACCGGGCCGGTCACGACAATTTCCCCAATCTCCTGATCTTCCTGTATGGTTGTCTCAGAGTCTCCAATTGGTGGTTGGATGCGAATGCTTATGCCGGGAACGGCCCTGCCAAGGCAGGAGCCGTACCCCGCCTCGGTCTTGATGCAGGTTTCAGAAAGAATACGTTTTGCTGAAATGGAGGATACAGGGAGACACTCGGTTGCGCCATAAGGTGTGTGAATCTTGGCGCCTGGGGCAATTTTTATCCATTGCCGCAGGAGTTCGGGGGGCACGGAAGCACCGGCCATGAGGATGCGACGCAGGTCTGGGAGCTGGATTTCGTTGGTTTCGCAGTGTTCACCAATGAGTTTCCATAGAACGGGCGAACCAAAGCTGTTGGTCACTTTGAACTCCTGCAGTATTCTCACGATCCTGGCAGGGTCGGCTTTTGCCGGTTTCGAGGGGTTGACGGGAGGCACTACTGTAGTCATGCCGAGTGCCGGGTTGAATAGTGCGAACACGGGAAGGAGAGGCATGTCCACCTCTCCCGGCTTTATATTGTAGAGGTCTCGCAGGATCTGGACCTGTGCGTCAAAGTGTCTATGTTCATAACAAACGCCCTTGGGTGGCCCGGTTGAACCGGAGGTAAAAAGGATCGCAGCAAGATCTTCTGGTTTAGCGTGTGCGGGCTTTAAATCCACAGGCTCATCTCGTTGTGCGCACACCTGGAGAAAGTTCTTCCTGATGCAGGCCCGAATGCTGACGGACCTGAATGTCTGGAAAAACAAAATCGAAATGGCCTGTGCAAGGCCCCCCCCCACAAGAGCATCAGGTTTTGTTCGTTTCACGCAGGCACGGAAGTTCCTCAAGCCCATTCCCGGGTCAATGACAATGGGGACGGCGCCGACCTGGAACAGCGAGAAGACAAGGACTACAAGCTCAAGGCCGGGTTGAACCATCAGGAGTGTTCGACACCCACGACTGATACCCTGATCCTGCAATTGCCGGGTCGCGCCTGCGACGTGGCTGGCAAACTGGCTGAAGTTCAGTACGAGATGAGCCCCGCCATCTTTTGAAGGCTGTACAAGTGCGCTTGTTTCCGGATGTGCCAACGCCATCTCGGCGAGGAACCGGCATACATTGGCGTTTTCCGGAATCTCCTCGGGCAAAAGCTTTTAATAATCTGTGATGGTGATCAGGCCCCAAAGCAACCGCAGTTCACGACCGCTGTAATTCTCACGATTGAAGAGCACATCCCTGTAGGAGATGGGAAGGGACACTTTTTTTACAGGCTGGTAGGATGCGGGTTTGTTTTGCACGATGCCGAGCAGGTTGAACTCCTGTTTCTTGTATGGGTTCATGAGAGCCCTTTTGGAACAGCCTGAATAGAGCACGACAAATGCCGTGATCAGAATCAGAGTAGTCAACTTGGGGATAAGTTTTTGCATGCGGTGTACAGGATGACGGATTTTGGCATCTCGTCAAGTCCGTGGAGTGCTTTGAGGAGGGAAGGACATGCTTGACCGGGATGCCCCCCATCCTATTTTGTGCGCTCCTATGGCCAAGAATGACAACAAACATTCACTTATGGATGAAATCGTGGGTCTTTGCAAAAGGCGCGGATTTATTTTCCAGACCTCGGAAATCTATGGAGGCATCAATGGATTTTTTGACTATGGTCCACTGGGAGTGGAACTTCGCAGGAACATCAAGGATGCCTGGTGGAAGGACATGGTGCAAATGCGGGATGATGTCGTGGGGTTGGATTCTGCCATTATCATGCATCCGGATGTCTGGAAGGCATCTGGGCACGTGGACAGTTTCACCGACCCGATGGTCGACTGCAAAGAGTCCAAGATGCGCTATCGTGCAGACCACTTGTTCTACGCACTCGTCAAGGTTGACGGGCAGGAAATCGGCTGTGTCTCCCTCTTGGAATCTGAGAGGATGCAGGAGGATGCCGAAAAAATGGCGGATGACCTCAAGCGAAAGATGGCAGTGCAGGGGGAAATGGATGCCCTTCATCTCCAGCCCTACACGGAGGCACCCGAATCAGACTGGTCGAAGGTGCCGTCCCCTGCAACAGGCAAGCCGGGTTCTCTTACGCCGCCCCGGGAGTTCAACATGATGTTCAAGACGCATGTTGGCGCATTGCAGGACGCTTCGGCTGCGGCCTATCTCAGGCCAGAGACTGCACAGGGTATCTTTGCCAACTTCAAGAACGTTTTGGATACCGGCCGAATCAAGGTGCCTTTTGGGATTGCGCAGATCGGCAAGGCGTTCCGCAATGAAATAACCCCACGCAACTTCATTTTCCGTTCCCGAGAGTTTGAGCAGATGGAGATTGAGTACTTCATCCAGCCGGACGAGGAGATCTGGGAGGGCCATCACCGTGAATGGATTGATACCCGCAAGGCCTGGTTTGCCAGCATCGGACTGACTGACGAGCATCTCGGCGAGGAGGTTCATCCCCGGGAGAAGCTCGCCCACTATGCCCGGGCCTGCACGGACATCACTTTCAAGTTTCCCTTCGGGGAACAGGAATTGGAGGGTATCGCCGCCCGTGGCAATTATGATCTGATGCAACACCAGGGTGCCAGCGGCAAGCCGCTTGAGTTCTTTGATGAAGCCCGCAAGGAAAAGTATGTGCCTCATGTCATTGAGCCGAGCCTGGGTGTGGACCGCACCTTTCTTGCTGTGATCTGCGCCGCCTACACCAAGGATGAGATTGATGGAGAGACGCGCACGGTCCTGAAGCTCCATCCCCGTGTGGCACCTGTCAAGGCCGGTGTCTTTCCTTTGATGAAGAACAAGCCTGAATTGATGGAGAAGGCGCGTGGACTTTACGAAAAGCTTCGCCTGCGCTGGAATGTATTCTTCGATGTATCCGGCGCCATTGGGCGTCGTTACCGCCGTATGGATGAGATTGGCACACCGTTTGGCATTACCGTGGACTTTGATTCCCTTGAGGACGGCACGGTGACTCTCCGTGACCGAGATACAACCAAGCAGGAGCGCGTCACTGAGAAGGAGCTGATTTCTGCGATGGAGGAAAAGATCGGCTGGTAGGGGGGGCATCCCGTCTGGCTATTGACCAACGACCAGGCGCTTCCCGGGTTTGGGAAACGCCTTTTGGCAGGACGAGTGGAAACTCCTTATTTCTGGAGGGCGGCCTGGGCCGCTGCCAGCCTGGCAACCGGCACGCGGAAAGGTGAGCAACTCACATAGTGCAGGCCAATCTTGTGGCAGAACTTTACGCTGTCGGGTTCTCCGCCATGTTCCCCGCAGATACCCAACTTGATGTTCCTGCGGGTGGAACGTCCGCCTTCAACCCCGAGCTTCATGAGTTTGCCAACCCCGTTCTGGTCGATACTGGCAAAGGGATTGTTGGCGACTATATCCTCCTCGGCGTAGTGGGGCAGGAAGCTGCCGGAGTCGTCTCGGCTCATGCCCAGACCGGTCTGGGTAAGGTCATTGGTGCCGAAGCTGAAGAACTGCGCATGTTCGGCAATCTCGTCAGCCACCAGGCAGGCACGTGGTATCTCAATCATCGTGCCCACAAGGTACTTGATCTTTACGCCCTTGGCTTTTTGGACTTCTTTGGCCACCCGGTGAATGATTTCTGACTGGATGGCCAGTTCATCCTTGAAGCTAACGAGAGGCACCATGACTTCGGGCAGGACATCAATCCCCTTGGCCAGCACTTGGGCCGCTGCCTCAAATATGGCTCGTGCCTGCATTTCCGTTATTTCCGGATAGACATTTCCAAGGCGACAGCCCCTGTGGCCGAGCATGGGATTGAATTCGTGCAGTTCCTCCACTCGATTCTTTATACTGGAGACAGTCACGCCGAGCTTCTTGGCGAGGTCGCGCTGGGAGGCTTGGTCATGTGGAAGAAACTCGTGCAGGGGAGGATCCAGCAGGCGAATGGTTGCAGGCAATCCCTTCAGCTCGGTGAATATTCCGGCAAAATCCCTGCGCTGAAAGGGGAGAAGCTTTTTTAGCGCCTTCTTCCGGGAAACGGTGTCCTCGGCCAGGATCATTTGGCGCATGGCATCGATCCTGTTGCCTTCAAAGAACATGTGTTCAGTACGGGTCAGGCCAATTCCTTGGGCTCCAAATGATATTGCCTGGGCAACCTGTGTTGGTGAATCGGCATTGGTGCGAACTCCCAGCTTTGTACCCTTCGCACACCATTCCATGAGCTTGGCATAATTCTTATAGGCCCTGCTTCTGGATGGCTTGAGTGATTTTTCGATGAGGACTTGTATGATCTCTGATGGGGCCGTGGGCAACTGTCCTCCAAAAACTTCACCCGAGGTTCCATTGATGGAGAGAAAGTCACCCTCCTTGAATGTCTCACCTGCCACCTTTACGGTGCGGCTCTTGTAATTTATTTCCAGGTCTGCAGCTCCACAGACGCAGACCTTACCCATTTGTCGGGCCACCAATGCCGCATGGGAGGAGACGCCGCCCCGTTCTGTCAAGATGCCGGCGGCTGCGATCATTCCCCGAAGATCCTCAGGGGACGTTTCCTGGCGTACGAGGAGAACCTCACCTTTTTTTGCCATTTCAACGGCACGTTCCGCGTTGAGGCAGATACGGCCGGCTGCGGCTCCCGGGCCTGCCGGCAGACCCTTGCAGAGGGTTTTTGCGGCTTTTTCAGCCTTGGCGTCAAAGATGGGGGCCAGGACCTGGTCAAGCTGGTTGGCGGGCACTCGTTGGACCGCAGTTTTCCAGTTGATGAGTTTTTCCTGCTCCATTTCCACGGCGATACGCACCGCTGCAAGGCCGGTTCGCTTTCCATTGCGAGTCTGAAGCATGTAAAGCTTCTCGTCTTCAATGGTGAATTCAAAGTCCTGCATTTCCTTGAAGTGTTTCTCCAGGGTTTTTTGGACGGCGAGGAGCCCCTTGTGAGCACTTGGAATTACCTTTTTCAGCTTTGCAATGGCATGCGGGGTTCTCACACCGGCAACGACGTCTTCACCCTGGGCATTGGTCAAAAATTCGCCATAAAGCACTTTTTCTCCTGTAGCCGGGTCCCGGGTGAAGCCGACACCTGAACCTGAATTTTTACCGGAATTACCGAATACCATGGCCTGTACATTGACCGCTGTACCCCATTCAGCGGGGATCCCGTATTTGCGGCGGTAGACGGTGGCACGATCGTTCATCCAGGAACTGAAGACTGCACTGATGGAGCCTTCCAGTTGTTCCCAGGGATCGGATGGAAAATCCCGTCCGGTTCGTGTCCGGATCAGTTTCTTGAAGCGCGACACCAGTTCCTTCATGCTTTCTGCGTCAATCCGGCTGTCATCCACTTCACCTTTTTCATTGGGGAAAAGTTCTTCCTTTATTTCATCAATTGCCACTTCGAATGGCTCCTCGTCTTCATCGGGGCGTTTTTGGACCCCCATGACCACGTCTCCATACATTTGAAGGAAACGACGGTAGCAATCCCATGCAAAACGTGGGCTTCCTGATGACTTGGCGAGGGCCTCTACAGTTTCATCATTCAGGCCGAGGTTGAGGATGGTATCCATCATGCCGGGCATGGAATCACGAGCCCCTGATCGTACGGAAAAGAGGAGTGGCTTTGTGCAGTCACCCAGTTTCTTTCCCAGTTGTTTCTCCACATTGGCTACAGCATGCTTGATTTGGGCCTGCAAATCCCTGGGATACTTATTCTTGTTATCGTAATAGTAGGTACAGACCTCTGTCGTGATCGTGAAGCCTGGTGGGACAGGCAGGCCGATCCGTGCCATTTCAGCAAGGTTTGCACCCTTGCCTCCTAGGAGGGCGCGCATCTTGGACTCGCCATCGGTTTTCTTCCCAAATTCGTAGATGTACTTGGGTTTTTTGCTCATTTATTTTTATCCGGTTAAGTGCATGCCTTCAGCAATTTCTCACGAGGGAAATTCCCAGCAAAAGGCTATTGTACATTGGTTTAAAGGGAGCGAAAATAAAGGTGGTTTGCACCGCTCTGTCAATGGAGAAGCAGGAAGAAAAGAATTGAAAAATTTCTCAGTGACGACATAGCAAATCAGCTTCTTTTTTTGGGTATCGAATCAGCATTGTAAGCCAATGGACCGACCTTTGGTTTAATACCATGGCGGATAAGAAACAAGAAAGCGACAATCCAGAAATCCCGGGAAAAGCAAATCCCGGCAACGAGGATTCGTTTTCAATTGGGAAAGAGGGCGAGAATCCAGCACCGAAAAACCAACCGGAACTTTCACTGCGTTCTTCACCAGAGGATTCAACTGATCCTCCCAGCGAGGCGTCGGAACCAGGCATCGCGGAAGAATCCGATTCATCAACCGGTGAAGGAGGCGAGGGCGAACCACCGAGTGACATCTACCATGATGACCCTTACCATCACGAGGACTACGACGACCCTGATCACCACGAATCCGATCACGAATCTGATGATGAAGATGGTTGGTGGGAGGATGACGAGGATGATGGGGGAGACGAAGAGGATCAGTTGTCTGCGGAGGGCGAGATGTCCTTCCTCGACCACCTGGAGGATTTGCGATGGACATTGTTCAAGTGTATTGCCGCCTTTGTGATTGGGTGCATCGTGGTGGGGTTTTCCCTGAAATTCTCATCGAAGGCGTTGCAGTTTCCAATTGAATTAGCAGGGCTTGAGATTGATTTGCGGACTCGTCAACCGCTGGGCGTACTCATGGTGTTGATGCAGGTGATTTTATTTGGAGGACTGGCCGTGGCGATGCCTTTTATACTGTTGTTCATCTCGGGTTTTGTTGCGCCGGGGCTGACGAAGCGGGAAAAACGAGTCCTTCTTCCCGGAAGTCTCTGCGCACTCTTTCTTTTTTTGGCTGGGGCGGCGCTGGCTTTCTTCTTCATTATTCCCGTTTCCCTCAAGTTTTCCGGGTTGCTCAACAAATGGATGGAAATTGAGCTGCTTTGGGACGTTAACGATTATTATTCCCTTGTTGTGGTTATCACCCTGGCTGTTGGCGCGTTGTTCCAGTTTCCCCTCCTGATTGTTTTTATGGGCTATCTGGGCATCCTGCCCTCCACGAGGCTTAAGCGCGCTCGTAAAATGGTCTTTATCATTATTATGATCGTGGCCGCCCTGCTTACGCCTGGGGACGTGGTTGTTGCCCTCGTCTTGTTGACCGTCCCGTTATACCTGCTTTTTGAAACCTCCATTTATGTGGTGGCCGTGGTGGAAAAGCGCAAGGCACGCAAGATGGCCCAGCTGGAGGAAAAGCGCAAGGAACGCCGGGCGGAATCCAAAGCAGAGAACAAAGCAAAGCCCAAGCCCACAAAAGAGCTGGATTAGGCGGCTACCTGATGATTCCCGGATTGTGTTCCGGGAATGAACAAGAACAAGGATCGACCGCAGCCGGACGTTCTCAGGCAGTGGACGCGTTTTTCTTTCGGCGCATATGGTCTGCCAGGACGACATGAAACATAACCACCGCGAGCCAAAAGGTTCCTCCCAATGGGATGGCGGCAAAGAAGCCCATCATCATGGCAGTTGCCGAAGTCTCATCCTGTACGAGGGCATGGTTTCGTAGAATGTTCGCCATGAAGACGTAGAAGGCGAGTGTGAGAATAAGGTGAATGAAGTGATGGTGGGGCTTCAGCAGCTTAACACTGGCAGGCTCCTGGGGTTGTGAGATATCTTCACTCATTGTTTCTTTGGGTTTGTTACCTTTGTTGTTGTTGGAAAAGAGTATCGGGAGGGGGAAGTCAAGCCGGACGGGCAGATGTACAAATCCTTGAAATTTCCAAGTGGCTGACGAACCCGCTTATAGGGCGGGTTTTCTGGGGTTACGAACTTTTTTGTTAAACGTCCTTCCAGGCACGTTCCTTCCCGGATGCAAGGACCGCATCGCAGACCTTGGCCGTTTCCAATGCGTCACGGAAAGTTGGGTTGCAGGGCGTGCCATTGTCAAGGGATGCGAGGAAATCAGCTACCTGGTGGACAAAAGTATGCTCGTAGCCGATACAGAGGCCCGGTACCCACCACTTGTCCATGTAGGGCATGTCGCCATCCGTTATATGGATCGTGCGCCAGCCTCGGGTATTGGAATCATCGCGGTGGTCAAAGTACTCCAGGCGGTTCAGGTCGTGGAGGTCCCAGCGGATGGATGCATCGGCACCGTTGATTTCAAACGTGTAAAGTGCCTTGTGACCGCGTGCATAGCGGGTGGACTCGAACAGACCAAGGGAGCCATTGGCAAAATGACAATGGAAAATACAGGCGTCATCAATGGTAACCTCCTGCTTTTCACCGGTGGCGGTGTGCACGCGTTCCTTGATGAAGGTTTCGGTTACGGCTGATACATCACGGATGCTGCCGTTGAGCCAGATGGCTGTGTCGATGCAGTGGGCGAGGAGG
>CAJWSN010000036.1 GCA_913046175.1 uncultured Opitutia bacterium | reverse complement strand
AATATCGTAACAATTTTCGCATCTTTGTGCTGCTCTGCCAGAGCTTTAACCGCCGTAAAATAGGCCCCGGAGGACTGACCAAAAAAGTAGCCATGCTCGGCCAGGAAAGCACACCCATCAAAAGCCTCTTCAGCCCCCACATCTATCCAGCTATCGACCAGACTCTCATCAAAAATAGCCGGCTCTATATCTTCTGGCTCTCCTAAGGGCTTAAGCCCCTCAATACCGGGAAAACGTTCGGGCCGCACCGCCACGACCTCCAAGCCTGGGATCTCCTCTTTGAGCCGACGCCCAACCCCAGTAATGGTCCCGCCGGTGCCAACACCGGCAACAAAATGAGTAATCTCCCCTTGGCGCTCACTTAAAATTTCCACTGCCGTCGATTCATAGTGGGCTTTCCAATTCCATGGATTGCTGTACTGGTCGGGGAAATAGTAGGCGTCTGGATTTTCTTCGTAAAGGCGGTGACAAGTTCGCAAGGCTTCATCGTAGCCCAAGAGCGCATCGCTCAAAATCACTTCTGCACCGTGGGCCAAGATACGTTTCTTCCGCTCCGTACTCACATTGGCAGGCATGACCAACTTGACCTTAAAACCAAGCATGGCGCCAAACATCGCATAAGCAATTCCCGCATTGCCGGATGAAGAATCGAGAATTGTTTGCCCTTCTCGAAGTTCACCGGAGATAAGCGCTTCAACCAGCATCCGTGAAATTGGTCGGTCTTTGATTGAACCACCGGGATTAAAACTTTCAACCTTGGCGAAGATTTCCGCGCCTGGGGCCTCCGTCTTAAGCACATTCAATTGTGCCAACGGTGTATTGCCAACCAATCGCAAAAGCGGCTGGGCCGCTTTGGCCGAATTCCAATCCCTATAATTCATTGTCAAAATTGCTTAGACTTAGGCACTTTGTTGCAAACAGAAATGCTCGTAATCAATATAGCCCGGAAATTCCTTACCTTCACCACAATACTCACACTCCGGATTTTGCCGCAGGTTAAAGGTCTGAAAGCTTGCTTCGAGTGCATCGTAGGTCAAGAGCTTGCCACGCAGAGGCGAACCTATACCCAAAAGGATTTTCAAAGTTTCAACCGCCTCAAGAAGCCCGATGACCCCAGGCAGAACCCCCAGCACTCCCGCCTCGGCGCAGGACGGTGCCAGCTCCGGCGGTGGCGGCTCCTTATAGAGACAGCGGTAACAAGGTCCAGAGTTGGCTGGGTCAAAAACTGTAACCTGTCCTTCAAAGCGATAAACACTGCCATGCACGCAAGGTTTTTTAAGTTTTACGCAAGCATCGTTGATCAAATAGCGGGTCGGAAAATTATCCGTCCCATCCACCACCACATCAACCGCCAGTTCATCACCAAAGTAAACCACCGTTTCAGGGACAAAATTACCCCCCGTTATTGTGATCGTTGTTCCGCCTGTGCCTGGCCCAATAATGGGAGTTGTGCTTGTTATAAACGGAGTGTCTATGGCCTCAACCTTGTATGGAGACAACGCCAACCCGGATGAACTCACTCCAACCCCGTCACTGGCCTCTATGTAATACTCCACACCCGGCAAAACGACATCAGAAGCAACAATGGAAGCCGAATAACGCTGGCCAGTAGTGTTTTTCATTTGTATCGACTTGAAATCAGAATTGCCAATTCTCCTGTAAAGAAGATTGACTGATTGAACGAACACATTATCGCTAACTTCCGCGAACAATGTAAGTGGCATATTTGCAGTTGCCGTCTTCCTTGATTCATGGATGATAACAGGAGAAATTGTGTCCTTTGGCACCGCACTGGCTGAGTTTGAGAAATTTGATTCCCTCTGGTCAGTTTGTACAACCGTGAATTTATAGAAGTACTTCTTCCCCGGCTGCACATTGCTGTCAATAAACCGGTTGGTTTTAATGGAAATCAGCGAGTCGTTGATCCTCTTGTATTCCCCTGATTCTGTTTCAGACCTGTATAGATTATATCCAGCAAGGGTCTCAAAATCATCCTGCAACCAATTCACGTCATTGTAACCCTCGTGACCGACCACTTTTAGAGTCAGCGAAGCTGCCCCAACACTTAGAATCTGGAACCTAAAACGTCCTTCATCACGTGCAGGCACAAGCCAGGCGTCATCTGCTGCAGCCCCGCCATAGACATGCATCATTTGAAAACCATCACCCGTGCCGGGATTAATGGAAAATTCACCTGTCCATTCCTTGGAGTTTTGCCATCCACCATCGACAGCAAAAACAGTATTATCCGTGTAAGGTGGCGCAGGGCCAAAATGGACCTTGGGGTCGATATTTGAATCCATGGGGCGGTTATATTTGAGCGTAAACTTAACACGCTCGGTACTCACCTGTTTAGGAGCCCCGGACCTTAGGGATTGATCAGTGATACTGTCCGTTGTGATGGTTATATCTTCAACAAAGGGATACATTTTAGGTGAAGCCGATTTTAAGACCGGTTCATAAAATATAGGTCCCCTGTTAAAGTCCTCATTGAAGTCATATATCATCGCGCCGACCAGTATTGGGGAATCTGTCCCCCAATAATTATCAGAAAATGAAACCACTTCATTTCTGCCTCCCATGTTGTAAAAACGCATGAACCTTTCGAGATCCGTATCCCATAGCCTAGTCAAAAAGGCATTATTTTTCATGTTATTCAGGTCAGATACAAACGACTGATAAATTTCCGGCAAACCTGTCTCGAATTTCTTGAGATCCAAATCACCAGGCAGCTCAAGAATGAATTTTTTATCAATATTTTTACGTGCTTCAAAACTGAGGTTGTGCCAATAGCCTCCCCCTCTTGTTCCATGCTTGCCCCCTGAACCATCAATGGCAACCATGTGGTAATCGTCAATCTTGTCAAATGTCTCATCATTGATCGGCGGCCTGCCTGAAGGCTCGGATCCGCCACTGCCCTTGGTTACGTCATCGGTTATTATTTCAAGTTCACCAATTTCGATATGATTGTTTGGGTTCTTTGCGGTTGGGAATCTGAAATAATAACTCGAATAGCTGTTATTATTGACGAAGGTGATTGTCTGGCCTTCTTGATTTGAAACAAAATCCTTTACATCGCCCTTTGATATCAATGCATAATAATCGCCCGCCTTATACTCGAGTGTCTTGCCCTTGTATGAACTACCTGCAACAACCCTGATATTATCCACAGCCCAAAATGAATCATCACCTGCGTCACGATATTCAAAATGAATTTGCATGTTTTTGCTTCCCGCCGGATTACTCAATGGCAGTGTGACCGTTTCATCGACTGCATTTTTCTTGTAGGAACTGGATTCAGAATTTGATTCGTACCTCACAACCTCAACCTGTTCCCCCTGATCATATGAAACTTTAATGATCGCCTTTTGGTTGCCTGCGGGGATCCATGCATGATCAAACTTCAACCAAAGCGTGCTCTCCTCGTTGGCTTGTATATCAATTTCCCTCGTCGCAAGAAGTGTGTTCATCCCTCCAGATGAGGATGTGCCTCCCTTTTTACCAATTGTGCGACGAGACTCTTTTTGATCATTAACCAACTCTGGCGCAGGTTTGGGTTCGGGGTTGTCTGGCTCCGCCCCTCCGGTAGATGCTTCACCTCCAACATCGGTACCGATCCCGGTCACATTAAACTCGATCCAAGTGAAGTCTGTAGCAATTGAGGTTACCTTAATGACAACCTCTTTTGCATTCTCGCCAGTTTCACCATTTCCTATCGTGAAAACCTCTTCGAGGTTCAGGAAGGCATCACTCAATTCGCCGAACGCTCTATATAAACTGTTTTTTGCGGCATCCTCGGTCAATGGCGTGCTTGGATGCATGTCCAACAGCACGGTCGATTGTGTGCCAATATTTTCTGGATAGGCGGCGTAAACCAACAAACCTCTACGGTTAACTGTTTCCAAACTGGTGTAAGGTTTAAGTTGCCCCGCGTCTTCGAGCTTGCTCTTAAGCGGACCATCAAATCCTATTCCATCGCGGTACTCAACAAACAGACGTTGGGTCTCAAATTTTGTCCCTGACTTGCTGGTGAATGTGTACGGGAAAGGCAGTTCGATGACTGCTCCCTTGTAATCTGACGATGATTCTTGGTCACCCGATTGAAGCTTTGATTCCAACGCAGATATTCTGTGAGTTCCATCGGCTTTTACTTCTGAATATTCACCTTGCTTGAGCCATCCCAGTGAGATTTTCATGCCTAGATCGGGATGAGCTGCCCATTGAGGCGCCCCCATGATCGAAAATGGATTTGCACCGTCAGGCAATGAATGAACAACAGCCGATTCAGCGTCAGCTGAATCCGAATACAAAGCCATTGCGCTGCCTTCAATCCCCATTTGCTCGAGGAACTCGACTGCCCATGACGTGGCAGGAAGCACCATATCTGAACCGGATGGGATATCCCCATTATCCTGTTCCAAGGTGGTGTTCTCTAAAAGAACCCACTTCAATGCGCTACTTTTTCCGTTTACTTCAATTTGATCATCAATCCCCGCTTTTGAATGCGATGATCTGCTGCCGCTTACACCTTCCCTGGTATAGACAACTATAACGTCAAAAGCGGATAAGTCGGCCTGAGTATGGTGTTCATGTAAGGTAACCGCAGCTTGCACCTTTTTCTGCCCCTTCAGACTATCAAATGCCTCGCCTTCACTTGCGGAATCAAAGACAGCCCAACCGATCACACTTCCCTCCAATGAGTTTCTTCCATAAGAAGCTTCCTGGAGAAATGCGTTTAAGCCATTTTTACTCTTAAATACCAGATCGCCCAGTGTTGAAGGAGCGATATATTCATTGAACGTTGATGGCCACCCGGGAAACACGGTCTTACCTCCCGCTGAATCGACCATTAGAACCGCAACCTTTAGTTTGTTTTCAGCCACGGAATCGGGATCAAGATACTGGTAAGCCTCACCAAGGACCGGCTTGGGCACATTTATAGTGAAGTTAAATTCTTTGCTCACTTTAATGGAGCCATCACTCACCTCCACCCTGATTGGTATGGTTCCGGAGGAATTTTTCGCACTGGTCAATACAAACTTGCTACCACTGGTGTTGCCCTCACCCAAAACTGTGACGCCCCAGGTAACCCAATTATCCCCTATTGGGGTAACACTAATCGTGTGAAAGTCGGTCTGGTTTTCATCTGTGAACTCAACCGTCACCACAGATTCACCTCCGGCATCAGTAGTCACATCGGGAAGGTCAGCCAAAACCGGCGCCTTGTTGTCCTGTGGTTCTTCGCCAGTTCCATCTCCCGTACCTGTTTCCTGTTCTGACTTCTCGATTTCGTTCCATTTCAACCATGCGGCAAATATGTCGCTAAAAGTCTGCCTATACATGGTGGTCGACATTGTAACATCATGGCTAATATCCCCGTCAGAAACCCAACTCCCCATGAGATTTGACTCAAGATTGCTGTGTGTATATGCCTGATACCTGATCGGCGGACCATTTGGTGTTACATATTCCCTGGAAGCCCCAACACCTTCACCAGCAACATGCTCAATTCCAAAGACATGACCAACCTCATGTACGTGGATCAGTGAACTTCTGGTTAAATCGTTGTTCAAAAGTACTATTGGGCCATTTTTCCGGTAGAGTCGCTGATCCAAAAAGGTGATCCCCCTGTTGGCATCTGGAAGACCCACAAAGAAGAGGTTTATGGCGCCTCCTTCTGCAAATGGATGATCGGTGAAGTCATAGGCTGCATCAAATGCAGATGCAAATTCGACCTTCTCAGAGTGAAGTATTGTATAATTTGAAAGTTCGAATTTGGGAGGGGTATACCCCAAGGCAATGGCACCATAATTGACATTTAAATCGTCAATCAGGCTGTTTGGCCAACTGCCCCAACTTGCTTCGTTCACTGGTATGGTTGCCAAGGTTTTATCCGACGTAAGCACAATCACATTTACCTTTATGGGATCAGGCCTCTCATCGCCCTCCTGACCGGAGTTACCCGAATCGGCAACTGTGGTCTTGAAATTAAACTGAGGTTTTGCAAGGGTTAGTTTATATTCCCCACCCTTTGAGGATACTGAACTGCCCACAACGACGGTATAAGTTCCCGATTTTTTAAGCCCGTTGATCCTGATTAAAGAGGATTTGTTAAACCTGTTTCTGTCATCGTGTTCCTCAATAAGTGTTTTTTCGGGATCGTAGAGTGACAGAACAGTGTCCATTCCAGTGGAGGAAAGAACTATCTGATCGCCCTCTGCAGCATCAAATGTCCATGTCGCGGTTTCCTTCGGCAACAATTGACCACTTTTCCCCTCACCCAATATGATGGAGCCCTTGACAATACCAGGTTGCTGAACCGTTCTAACGAGGGCGCTTTGCGAGTTGGATGAGTAGAGTCCAAGCTCATATCCACCCAGGTCATTGCTATATGCAGAACACTCGACTTTATAAGTCCCATCCACAGCCAATGTCGCATGGCACATCGCGAGATAATCAATGCTCTTTGACTCAGAGACTACTGTCCCGGTAGGATCGATAAGCTTTATGATGCACGATGATATTGCATTTCCCCCGGTAACATCTATGCCTTCTGATTCCTTGAAAAATTTACCCTGCATGCTCAGATACACGCTGTCCCCTGCTTTTCCTTCAAACTCCCATTCGTTTGTCCCAAACATCTTGATCGAACCAGCTGTCTTTATTCCATTCTTACCTCGACTAAAGAATAGATCATATTTTTCAAATGGCTCAGGGTTGTAGACAACCAGGGTATACTCACCAGTGTATGGCAGGATGGTGTGCAATGAATAGTTTAACTTGGAACCACCTCCCAAATTTACCGACACAAGCTCATTGGACGGTCCAAGAATCACTATATCAGGATCAAAACCTGCTTCCGGCAAAGTTAAGGTGGCATTTACCAACTCGCCCTGATTGCCAAAGAAAGTCCATGAACTACTACCAAAATTTGAGACCACTGCGTTTTCCTTAAGGACTCCCTTTTTAGATACCGCATTGGGCCCATCCTGAGGCAGTGAAAAACCGTTATAGAGAACACCACCCATGTAGAAATCGCCACCAAACTGGTCGAAATGTTTCATTGAAGAGGTGTCGCTGCTCGCCACCGGCCATATATCACTTGCAGGCACAAATCTATTGGCACCAGAAACAATGGGGACACCATAAGACCACTCAGCGATTGATATCTCCCGGAGCCCAGATTCAATTGAACCACTGAATAATTTATCGCTCAATTTTTGTACCCAGAAGACTACTGGATTACCCTTTTCTCCACCTCCACTTGCAACAATCGGGTGAAAAGCATGGTTTTCATGCCTGGAAAGTAGCTCAGGTTTTGACCATGATTGGTCCTGAGATAATTGCCTGGATACCATGATTTGCGAAACCCCTGTCGGGGCGACCTGCTGCCATGCAACGGTTCCTATTCCATCAGCATCAACCGCAATCGAAGGCAGTTGGGCATTTGTCAGCGGGTTAAGACGCCCTTCAGAATCAACGTGTTGTGAAAGCGTAACCGGAGCGGACCACGTATTACTTCCCGCCTTCAGACTGGAAGTCTGTATCTGATAGACCGCCTTATTATTGAGCGTCCAGACAACCTGAACATTGCCAGCTGAATCAAAACCAATTGGGCTCCCCGTTCTTTCCCTCGTTAAGTGGTCGGCATCATAGCCCTCATCGCTGATATTGACTGGTTCACTCCATTTTGAATCCTCCCCCTTGGCGCGATAGGATACCTGGATCCTGTAATTTTTACCATCGGACCAACGCCAAATAGCCAACGCATTCCCATCCTTATCGAACTTTATTAGCGGAAAATAAGAATTCCCGGTTGGCTTCGAAATAAACGCAGATTGAACTTTGCTCAGATCCGCACCGGCTGGAAGATAACTAACGACTATCTGGTTGTGGTTGTCCTTGAAGACCTGCCAGGCAGCAATGGCATTTCCCGCACCATCAATGTCAAGGGTTGGATTTGCACCTGTCGAGCCTTCTGGTGAGACAGTATTGATGCTCCATTTTTCCGATGACGATAACTTCAAAGCCAGCTTCATCTTCCCGCTCTCGTGCCACATTACCGCAATATTTCCATTACCATCGGTTGCAATTCTTGGGTCGGCTGCATCAGCATCAATTGATGATAGTGACTCTGATTCACCCCACTTGTAGCCAGGGGCCGTTGCCTTCCTGAAATGAAGAATATCCTTTTTCGTTTCCTCATCGCTTTTAATGCCGGCAAGAAAAGCTCCCGTTGTATCTTGAGCAGTATTATATTCTTTAAATGAACCAATTTTTGCACCCAGAAATTGCTCTTTTGTTACCGGGCTTGACCAACTTCCTGCTGCTGTCCTTACATTGCCATTTACACCCGCATCAGACTCCCATGTCACCATCAAGTTCCCACTACTGTCAGACATCGCAACAGGGAATATTCCGGATGATGCCTTGCCCACTGGTGTATTGGAGTTATTTGCATATTCCGGATGAGCCCAATGCCATACACGTGCCAATGGAGTAACTACCCCGCTCGGCTTGGACTCTTCACTACCCCCTACCTCATTGGTTGCGATAACCTTGAAGATATATTCCTTACCATTTTCAAGACCTTCCAATTCTAAGCTTAAGCCTCCATCACCCTCGTTCCATTGACCGGTTAATCCTTGCCCGCCCTCAAATTGAGGCTCGGCAATGATCGTGTAGCTACTGATGGCCGAACCTCCGTCAGATACCGGAGCTACCCATGTAACTGTTGCTTTTCCATCTGATGCATCTGCAACTACACCTGATGGAATGCCAGGTTTGATTGTTGAAGCTGTGAAAACATAATCGTTCTCGGCAATTCCCTCAAATGCAGCACCCTCCAAATCCTTGATTGCACCATTCTCGATGTGAAGCGTGTTCTTAAAACCGGGCCTTAATGTGCCGGTTTTAGGGGTAATCGTGATGCTTGATCCCGTGAGCAGAACCTGCTCAGCATCTCCAATATTTATCGATGTCGGGGTTCCCTTCTCATCACTTTCGGGGTTGAAATAATTCAAGACAATCAAGCCTGAGCCCTGGGTAATTTCCTTGTTGAAATTAATTGTGATGGGCTTGGTCAAATCGACGCTTGTGGCATCCTTGGCCGGTTCATAACTCACAACGGCCAATTGAATCTTTTCGACCTTCTTTGGTTCAACCTTGACTGTTCTTATTACTTGATCGGCCAGATTCCCAGCCTTGTCACTGACATTATAGATTAATGTGTAAACCCCAGCCACTTCGATATTCACTGGGTTGGTTGTCTTTATTGATTCACTCAAATCGCCGTCAACTGAATCGGACGCACTGGCCCCGGCATCGGAGTATTCCTGACCCACTTCAATGACAACGCTTGCCTCACCATTTAGAATAATTGTCGGGTTAGTTGTATCCGAAATTGTCACCGTTCGGGTGACCTCGGCGGCAGCATTTCCCTGGGAATCAGAAACCGAATAGATGACTGTATAAGTCCCCGGGACAGCTACATTCACATTACTGGATGCATTTATTTTTGATGAAATATCCCCATCGCCAGTATCCAGCGCGGCGGCACCCTGATCCTCATATGGCGTTCCGGCTTCGTGGGTTATTGTAGCCAACCCATTAAGAGAAATCACTGGCGCACCCGTATCCCCAACAATGACTGTTCTTGTAACCGTGGAAGCGGCATTTCCTGATGAGTCAGTCACATTGTAGCTTATCACATACTCGCCAATTTTGTTGGTTTCGACTTTGCCTGTTTGCTTTATCTTGATGTCAAGATTGCCCTCCAAGGAATCAGATGCGCTTGCCCCTGCATCGGAATAGTTGACACCAACTTCAAGCTTAACGGTCGCATCTCCATTGAGGGTAATTGATGGTGGTGTCGTATCGACAACCTTGACCGTCCTTTTCACCTCTTGGGCAAAGTTGCCAGACGCATCTTGAACATTGTAGGTGACTACAT
>CAJWSN010000035.1 GCA_913046175.1 uncultured Opitutia bacterium | reverse complement strand
GGTGCTCTTGGCATCGGTAGTCATCATTGCCCTGATGGCTCCAGGAAAGTCGAGGGAGATCGTTGTTTTCACCCGGAGTATTCTTGGTCATCTACATGAGATTGAGATTGGCTTGGATGGCATAGTTCAAACGTTGCTGGCCATGGGGAAGTTTGTTGTTTTTTTTATGATGCCACTTGTGCTTGTCTCATTCATAGTGAGTTTTCTCGCAGAAGGATTGCAGACTCGTTTTAGGCTCACGCTGAAGGCCGCTGGGTTCAAGATCGACCGCTTGAACCCAGTCAATGGATTTAAGAAGATTTTCGGCAAGGACGGACTGGTCATGGTGTTTGTGGACCTATTGAAGTTCATTGCTGTTGCATTTGTGATTTACCTTTCCATGCGTGATATAATTACGCACCCAATTTTCTTCACCCGGATTCCACCCGAACAGGTCGGCCTTTTTATCCAGCATCTTTTCGTGCTTATTCTCTTTCGCCTGTTTCTCTTGATGGCCTTTATCGCCGTAATAAATTATATATACCAGCGGCACAGTAACCACGAGAAGATGAAGATGACCAAGCAGGAGGTGAAAGAAGAACAGAAGTCCCAGCAAGTCGACTCCCATGTAAAGAGTGCCCAACGGTCCATGGCAATGCGCCTTATGCGCGGGCAGATGTTGGATGAGGTGCCCACTGCAGATGTGGTGGTCACCAATCCCACGCATTACGCTGTTGCATTGAAATACGAGAGGGGCAAGGATTCCGCTCCCGTTGTGCTGGCCAAGGGAAACGGAGCTTTTGCACAGAGGATCAAGGCGCTTGCCCAGGAGCATGATGTTCCCATGGTGGAGAACAAACCTGTGGCCAGGATGCTCTTCAAGGTGGGGCAGGTGGGGGAATTGATCCCCTTCGAGCTCTATCAGGTCATTGCAGAAATTCTTGCCCATGTTTATCAGGCTCATGCCTATTATTTTTATCGTCTGAAGGCTCGCAGGATAGCGGCTGGCAGTGCTTCTACAGGATAGGCACGGGACTTGCTTTGATTGTCCCTGTCAATCGAATTGAAGAAGTTAGATGGTTAAATTTTCCCTTCCAGGCATGGCTGGCCGTTGGCAAGCCTTGTTAAAGAACTCAGACCTTGTGTTTGTTGTCGCGATCTTTTTCGCGGTCATCCTGCTGGTTCTTCCCGTCTCTCCCATATTGTTGGATCTCCTGCTGGCGCTCAGCATCGGGATTTCCCTCCTGATTTTACTGGTTGTTATCTATGTCAAGGATCCAACTGAATTCTCTGTTTTCCCCACGGTTCTGCTGTCTGTGACATTGTTTCGGTTGGGGCTTAATGTGGCTTCCACGCGGTTGATCCTGCTTAACGGGCATATGGGTACAGATGCAGCCGGTAATGTGATCGAGGCTTTCGGCGAGTTCGTTGTGCGAGGCAACTACGTTGTGGGGGCAGTCATCTTCCTGATTTTGGTTATCATCAATTTTGTTGTGATCACCAAGGGTTCAGGCCGTATTGCTGAAGTGGCTGCGCGCTTTACCCTGGATGCAATGCCCGGCAAGCAGATGTCGATTGATGCCGAACTCAACGCAGGCATTATTACCGAACATGAGGCTCTGGCCCGGCGGGCCAAGATTCAGGAGCAGGCTGACTTTTATGGTGCAATGGATGGTGCAAGCAAATTTGTCAGGGGGGACGCCATTGCAGGTATATTCATCACTCTTATCAACGTGGTGGGAGGTGTTCTGATCGGGATGTTAATGCAAGGCATGCAACTCACGGAGTGTTTTCGCCAGTACACCCTTCTATCTATCGGGGACGGCTTGGTTACGCAAATTCCTGCGATCATTGTGTCAGTTTCTGCAGGCTTGCTGGTTACGCGGTCCTCTTCAGATACAGACTTGGGGTCGTACCTTGCCAAGCAACTCACTTTCTACCGTCGTCCGATTTTTATCGCGGGATGCTTCCTCTTGTTCTTCGCTCTGGTGGGCGGTTTGCCCCGGGGGCCTTTCCTTACGCTTGGGGGATTCTGTATCCTTGTTGGCTACATTATGAAGAGGAAGGGGATTGGTGCCCAGGGTTCCCGGCCCAGTTCTCAGAAACAGTTGACCGGCATGCAGACCGGCCAAGGCGAGTTGCCGGGACTACCCGGGGATGCTGCCGGGGGTGGGCAATCCACTTCCCCCGTCGTGCAGACCGCGCAGGAAAAGATAGAAAAGGCAATTCAGGTCGATATTTTTGCCATCGAGATTGGCTACGGCCTTTTACCGTTGGCGGATCGAAAGCAGGGAGGCGATCTCCTTGACCGGATTACTGGATCACGAACCAATTTTGCCAAGGATATGGGGATGGTTGTCCCGACCATTGCCGTCCGCGACAATATAGAACTGGAATCAAATACCTACCGGTTCCTTCTAAGGAATCGTGAAGTGGCCCGGGGAACCCTTCAACCCAATCAGTTCCTTGCCATGAATGTGATGGGGAGTTCAGCCACCTTGAATGGAACCCCCACAGTGGAACCTGTTTACGGGATTGATGCTGTGTGGATTCTTGAGAATGAGAAACGTACCGCGGAAATCAACGGGTTTACCGTGGTGGATGCGCCTTCTGTTCTCGTTACGCATCTTGCGGATGTACTCAAGGAAATTGCACACCTGATTCTTGACCGTGAAGGCACCCAGAAACTGGTCGACATGGTCAAGGACAAGAACCCCACATTAATCAGTGAGCTGTTGCCCGACCTGGCCAGTGTAGGCCTGATTCAAAGGGTTCTACAGAATCTCCTTAAGGAGAAGATTGCGATCAAGAACCTGCCATTGATCCTGGAGACAGTGGCTGATTTTGTTTCCCTTACCAAGAATCCTGATGACTTGTCTGAGCAGGTTCGCCAGCGAATCGGGATGTATTTTATTCCGGAATACGAATCGGAGCAGGATACCGTTCAGTGCCTGACCTTCGATCCTGCCTTGGAGAACTCGCTGATCTCCAGGGTTAAGCGTTCCCAGCATGAGGTCGGGTTAATGATGGACCCCGCCATCACCGAGGCCTTGCTCAATGAAATGACTCCAAAGATAAACAGGATGATCGAGACAGCCTTGACTCCAATTGTCATCACGACGGTTGAATTGCGCATGGCTCTTCGCCGGTTTTTTGAACCCTCTTTCCCGAGACTGGTGGTGCTCTCCTACCAAGAGATGCCCAATCGTATGCAGATTCAACCATTTGATGTGATTTCAGTCGACTCGGACCACCTTGTGCCTGTGTCGGATGATTCAATAACCACCGCCGCTGGGGCTGCCTAGTTCACGGAAGGAAAATTTGCCATGGCAACCACATTGGAGGAAAAAACAACAACCCCAAAGGATTCCGGGGAGAAGCGCTATAGAATCATGGCGAAGACACCTGAGGAGGCCCTGAAGGTGATCCGAAAGAAATTTGGGGACAAGGCGAAGGTCCAGTCTGTGAAGCAGGTAGATGGACAGGGATTGGCCAAATTCCTTTCATCTCCCAAGCTGGAGATCATCCTCAGTGTCCCTGCTGATGATCCACAAGCAAAGGCAACCCTTGAAACGGTCGACAAGGAAGGGGTTCGAGTGGAGGAGCACGAAGAAAAGCCTGCGGAGGACACACGGGGCGCAATTAGTTCCTCACCATCACCCCCCCCCGAGATGCCGCAACCTAATTTCACCGCCAGTATCAAGGATGATTCGATGGCGAATTCAACTGCGGGCATCTCGGAGGATGCCTCAATCCATGGACTGCTTAAACGATCCGGGTTCGACGAGGGTCTCCTTGCCGCCATTTTGGATTCACCTGAATTGGAGGGACTTGAAGCCCTGCCCATTCCACATGCGCTGGCTGAGATTTCACACTGGCTGAAGAAGCGTTATGAAGGGGTCAAGCCCCGATCAACGACGAACCGGGTTGCTTTTCTGGGAACCCCCGGAACGGGCAAGACCACCGCGCTTTGCAAGATTCTCGCTCATAGTACATTTTTTGAGAACAAGACGGCACATGTCTTCAAGGTGGACCAGGAAATTCCCAATCCTGATGATGCCTTGAGAATCTTTTGTGAATCCTTGTCCATCAATCTTTATCGTGACAAGGGAATGCTCTTCTCCCTTCCACCCAGCGAATTGCTTTATATCGATACCCCGGGGATTCCATTGAATGATGCAGTTGGTTGGTCAACTTTGGGGCAGAATCTGGATGAACTGGAAATCAGTTCACGCATATTGGTCCTCAATGCATCCTACGATTCCCAGATGCTCAAGGCAACCTTGGAGAGGTCGGCAAGCTGTCGTCCCACCCACTTGATCTTTACGCATCTTGATGAGTTGCACAATTGCACCAAACTGTGGCCCTTCGTGTTCAGCAAGGAGGTTTCCACCCTCATGTTGTGCCATGGGCAGAATATCACCAGCGACTATACCCGCGACAATCTGTGTAAGTTCCTCCTGGCCAGCTCTTTCCCAAGGCAGGTGTTACAGTCAGGTTAGAAACCAGAATTTTAAACAGCTATGAAAAACGAAGAATTTGCTTTTAACATTGGTGGTCTGCTCGGATTCTCATTGCCTTTCTTTTCGGGGCTGATGACCGGGGGGGAAATGATGCCCATGCTATGGAGATCGCTCATCCTCTGTATGTTCTGCTCGGTTATTGCCAAGTTTTCCACACGCTTTATTTTGAGGGTGCGTGCCGTGTCCATGGCTCCCACCATCGAGGAACTTCCCGAGCTTCCGCATCCTGAGGAGGAGGAATCCCAGGAGTCTGGAGAGAAGACCCTGCCTGATAATAAAATTGCCGCAATGGAAAATGGCTGAACCGGAACCCCGAATTTACTAGATATCCATGGGTGCAACACTTACAGGAAAACGTCCGTCCCAGTCCGGTCAACGCCGGGGCAGGAACCGTCAAGTGGATGTTTACCGTAAGGATATGACGGAATTGGTGGAACAGTATTTGCCGCTGGTCAAATCTCTTGTGGGGAAAATGCGACCGTTTTTCCCGGAGACTACAAGAAGTGAAGACTTGTATAGCCTGGGGCTCAAGGGCCTCATTACTGCAATCAACCATTTTCAGCCTGAGAAGAACACAACTTTGGGCAGTTATGCCTCCCTGCGAATCCGTGGAACCCTGCTGGATGAACTCCGTCGTTTGGACCCCATGTCAAGGGGCAGCCGTGCCAAGGCAAAAAAACTTCGCCGAACCCTGGAGGAGATGGAGGCTCGCCTGCGCCGTCCGCCCGAGGAGGAGGAGGTGCGCGGTGAATTGGGTCTGACAACCGGGGAGTACGCACAACTATTGAATGAGGTGCAGCCTATCACCATTCTTTCACTTGATGCCGCCGGGGTTCCCAATGCCGATGGGGACGCAGTCACCGGTCTGGAGGAGGTTGTAAGTGATGCCACCGAACAGAATTCCCGGGATATTTGTGAAAATCACGAAATTATCGAGTTGCTACGGGAGAGGATTACCCATTTACCGGAAGATTCCAGGAAGATTTTGACCATGTATTATTATGAGGATATGCGCTTGAAGGAAATAGCTCAGGTGTTCAGTCTTTCTGAAGGTCGCATTTCTCAGATATTGACTCACACCGTTCTAGGATTACAAACCTACTTCCAATCCCTCTCCAAAAAACCGTAAATCAGGCTACCAAATGTCAGCTATACTGCTTATCGTAGGATTAATTATCGCATGTGGTGCGACTGGCTGGGGGTTTATTCTCGGTGGCGGCAAGATCGGACAGTTGTTTCACCAAGGTGAAATCATCATTATTGTCGGTATCGCCCTCTCCATTATTCTCATCTCCAGTCCATTTCCCGTCCTGATGCGTCTGCTTAAGGACCTCTTGATTGCGGTCAAGGGGGTTGATTCGAGCCAGGAACGCTTCAATGACCTTCTCAAGTTGCTTTATGAAGTCCTCCAGGTTGGTCGTCGCAAAGGCTATATCGCCATGGATGAGCACATATCGGATCCGGAAAAGAGTGCCATTTTTTCAAAATACCCAACTTTTCTCGCTGATCCCGGAGCAGTCGACTTTCTCTGTTCTGCCTTGAGACCCTTGGTGGATGGCAAAATTAAACCGGATCAGATTGAGGCGATTTTGGTCACCGAGTTGAACGCAAGGAAGACCGAGGCTAAAAACTCCGTTGATACCATGATGTACCTCATGGACTCGATGCCTGGCGTGGGAATTGTGGCAGCTCTCATGGGTGTTATCAATACCATGTCGGACCTTTCGGACCCCACGGTCATTTCAAAAAAAATCTCAGCTGCACTCAGTGGGACATTTCTCGGGATTTTTTCAGCTTACGCCCTGTTCGGACCCGTGGGTACCTTGATCGGGCACAATAATGCGGCTTCCTTCCTTTATTATGATATTATACGGGTTTCCATTGCCAGCTTTGCCAAGGGGCTTGCCCCGGCCATGGCGGTGGATGTGGCGCGCCGTGCATTGACCGAAAAGATTCAACCCACAGGGGACGAACTTGAGGAGATCATCAAGAGCGTCAAGCAGGCCAATTAGGGTTTGCTGAAAATCATTTTCACCCTCTCTCTCCAACCTTCAAAAGCAAGTTCTGGCATGAAGCGCAAAGCAAAGACCATTCTTTTTGCCGGTGGTGCGTGGAAGGTTGCGTATGGGGATTTTGTGACTGGCATGATGGCCCTTTTCCTTGTGCTATGGATCACGACCATGAAGACGGATGAGGTATTCGCAACCACGCGTTATTTTAAGGATTCCTACTTGTTTGGTTATACCCCAGCCGATCCTATTAAGCAGCCTGAAACGCGAACAGGAAGTATCGTAAACCAAGTCATCGGCTATGAAGAAAGTGTGCTCCCAAATGAGGATCAACCGCGGGATACAATCCAGTACAAGGTTCTTGAGCAGATGGCAATGCAGTTCTATAAACTCCTGAATCTTGAGGAGCCGGACCCCAATGAGCGCATAAAGATTAAGATAGAACAGGATAGCCTGCGAATCACCCTTTTTGACAACGATCGATATCCCATTTTCACCGGACAGAACGGGCAGTTCACAGAATGGGGGGGGACGGTCATGAAGAACATGGCTTGGCTCCTTGATCGTTTTGACATGAGGGTTCGTATTGATGCGCATACCTTTGACAGCCAGGATGGCGATGCTTTTGCTGCAACAAGTTTGCAGACTGACAATACACGCAGGGAGCTCGTCAAGTATGGCTTGGATCCTGGCAAGGTTGAGCAATTGACCAGCTTTGGCGATTCAACTCCTGCAACTCCTGCAAACCCCAAGGCCCGTAAGAATCAGAGGCTTGAACTCAGCATCGTATTCGACAAGGACAACACCTTGCGACCCGATCTTTTCTAGACATGGATAGCTTTCTCAAGGACACGGCCCTGGCAACGGATGAAACCCCGCAGAATTTTCATCCGTTCCTTCAGAAGGATGACTCTGAGAACCCTCCTCTTGAGGGTGATGCAGACTCCTCCCTGGAAACTGCGGCTGAGACGTCGTTGGAAAATTCTGGGGAGGAAGAGGTCGAAGCCGGGGAAAAGCAACAGGATGAAGGAGAACCACAGGAGACTCCTGAAGTGGAGACAGAATCCAGCCCTGATGAAGTAGCCCCGACCCCGGATTCTGACCAACCATCTGACGATTCAGGTCAAGCAGCGGAGGTTGATACCCCCGTTCAGCCTGAATCCGAGCAAGCCAGTGAAATCGTATTTGAAGAGGTCGAAGGCCCCAAGGTGGAGGTTGTTTCTGAAGATGGCACTGTGACCAAGATCATCGTGCATCTGGCTCCTGACAAGATTCTGGAGCTTAAGTGCGAGTACTGATCGATCTACTCGACCGGTTTGTTGTCTTGATCAGGGTCGCCGCGCCCGTTTTTTTCGCCTGAAAGCAAATTCAGGATTTTCAATCCGTCGCTCACCCCTTGGGAATGGGGATTTGGTGCGCGAAAGGTTTGCGGAATGATTGAAACAAGTAGAATCCGGCAGTTCGCATAGAAGAGAACTGCAGTCACGAGACGGATTTCCCATGGCAGGGTTGAGGTGAACATCCACCCAAGAAACAGAGCTCCCAGGCATAAGGAGGTCAGGGGACCACCAAGGGTGATAATGATTAATCGAGCTGTCGACATGCCTTCCGAGGTGAATTCACAACTTCCCCAAAAACTGGTGGTTGGTCCCAGGCAGATTTCAAGGCGACCCAGTTTAATTGTGGGCTTGTCTGTAGAATTCCCAAGCCGGATTCTGACAGGGTCCTTTGTCAGTAGAAGGCTGGGAAGTGCATGCCCCAGTTCATGAAGAAGACCACTGAGAGGATAGACCACTTTTAGAGCCAGGTTGAATAGGATGAATCCTACCAGAAAATCTATCGGGTTGATTTCCATGAGTCTTGATTATTCATTCTTAAAGTCTTCATTATCTGCAAAAGCCAGCCTTTGGAGAAAGGAAAAAATTGCTTTATCCCCTTAATGGGAAAAAAATTCCTACGAAGAAAAGTTTCCAATAAGGAAGCGGGTTTGAAGAGGGGTTCATGAAATTGGCATCTCGCTTGCTTTGAGCGATGCGTGAATATTTCAGTTTATCAGAATGCCAGTGCCCTTCGCTCGGTTGAACAGTGGCAGGACATTACGGCCCACAATATCGCCACCAGTTCGGTCGCCGGTTTTAAGAAGACCGATGCCAGCTTTGAGTCTATTCGGGTGGCCAAGCTTCCCAAGGAGACATTGAGTGAGTTCCATCCCGGAATTTCAGCCCAGTTTCCTTTTATAAATGGGAAGGTCACGTTTCGCCAAGGTGAAATAAAGCAGACCAACAATCCCCAGGACCTTACTATAGAGGGAGAAGGGTTCTTTGAAATGGAAACAGCTGAGGGTGATTCAATTTTCACCCGTGATGGCCAGTTCATGGTCAATTCCGAGGGAGTCCTGGTTAACAGTTTGGGACATGTGCTACAGGGGGAAAACGGTCGGATTCAAGTCATCCCCTCCCTGGGCCAGTTCACCGTGAACAAAGGCGGGGAGGTTTATCAGGGCAATACCCTGACGGGTCGCGTTCTCGTGCAGAACTTTGATGACCCGCAGAATCTCCGCCGGGTCAATGGTGGGTTTATGGCAGCCGGCCAGGAACCGGCGCAGGTCGAAGAGACCAAGATTCTACAAGGATTTCTGGAAAACAGTAATGTCAACCCGTTGAGGGAGATGGTCAACATGATCTCGTTGTCACGAATCCACGAGGCCAATCACAAGATGATCCAGCAATATGATCAATTGTTCGGTAAAGCCATTACCACGCTTGGTCAAATTAGTTAAGGATTTCATTAAACAAGAAAAAACGATCATATCATGAATCTCTCACTCTATTCAGGCGCCACAGGGATGGAGGCTCAGCAATTGAGCCTGAATACCATCGCCAACAACATCGCCAATGTGAACACTTCCGGCTTCAAAAAGAGTAAGATCGAGTTCCAGGACTTGCTCTACCAGAATCCCCGACCTGTTGGTGGGGAGACCGGGGCTGGCAATATTGTGCCCACGGGCATCGAGATGGGCAATGGAACCAAGGTGGTGTCCACCGCTCGGGTCTTTAGTCAGGGCAACCTGACCCAGACCAGTGAAAAGATGGACTTTGCCATCGATGGCATTGGCTTCTTTGAAGTGGAGCGTCCTGACGGCACACCCTCCTACACACGGGACGGAGCTTTCAAGATTGGCCCCAATGGTGAAATCACCACCAGCGAAGGCCTTCCCATTCTTAATGGACCGAATAATTTCCCACCGGAGGCAACAGGTATTTTCGTTGCACCCACCGGTCTTGTCAGTGTTCAACTTGGAGATGGAACAATTCAGGAAAACGGCCAGTTCCAGCTGACACGTTTCAGTAACCCGGGTGGACTCAGGAGTCTTGGCGGGAATCTTTACCAGGAAACGCCAGCAAGTGGACCTCCCGAGGCAGGACTTCCCGGCGAGAACGGGTTCGGCTCTATCCAGCAGGGTTACTTGGAGATGTCCAACGTCAATGTTGTTGGTGAAATGGTCAACATGATCGTGGCCCAGAGGGCATACGAAATAAATGCCAAGTCAATTCAGACCTCTGACGAGATGATGAGCCGTGTGAACAACTTGAAACGATAAGAATAAAATGATGTTCAAGCGAGTTACATACAGCCTTTTTCTCTTGGCAATTTTTCCG
>CAJWSN010000034.1 GCA_913046175.1 uncultured Opitutia bacterium | reverse complement strand
CAAGGCAGCTGTGGATGCGCTCAAGCTGGTTCCGCAGATCAATGCCGAGATTCGGGACAAGAGCATCGTCTATCGCAACTACTTCGATATCGGGGTGGCTGTTGGGGGCGGTAAGGGACTGGTGGTCCCCGTCATCCGCAATGCTGAGCAACGAAGGATCTTTGTCGTCACAATCTTCAGTGGCGACAACACCATCCCCGTCTACATCCCGAATTTTTGTCACCTCCGGTCGCTGACAAACCACTATCTCGCGGTTGTTCAGGGCAACGACTCCCATGGGGATGTGCAATCCCTCTGCAAACAGGGTCCACTTGCCGGTTTCAGGATGGAGGGTGTATACCTCGCCGCCAACGAAACACGCCACCAGGCGACCATCCGGAAAAAAGTCGAGGCCATCCACCTGCGTGGCATTGGCATTGGGTTTTTCCAGTTCCTCAGGCAATGGGACTGTCTCCAGTTCATAGTAGTCCTTGATGCCTGCGGCGGTCAATTCCACGGCTCCAACAATCAAAAGCAAAATCTTTATTACAGGCTTCATCGCTTGGAAAGCTCCCGGATCTCGGATTCACTCAATGACCGGGCGTACAGGTAAAACTCATCCATGAGGAAAGCCCCACCCTTGACCTTTTGACCGATATAAAACTTTGCGTCATCGGGAAAGTCCCTGGTTTCAAAAGGCTCCTTTCGAATCAGTTTGCCATCCAGGTAAAAACTCGCCTCTGATATTCCATAGCTCACGCAGACATGATGCCATTCCTTGTCCAGGGCAGGTTCCCTGCCAGGCTTGGGTTCGGGCGCAACAGGTGCCGGCTTGCCACCCTTCCCTTCCTTGTCCATGTGAACCAATTGCAGGCTGTCGATATTCGGCCCGCTACTCCCAATTGATGACAACCGCACCACATGCTGCCCGGCTGAAAGCTCCACATGGAAATCCAGGTTTCCCCAACGCTCCCAGTCACCGGTGCCCCTGAAGTCCCCCCGTTCAGCAAGAACCTTTCCATCAAGCTCCACACGCAACGGCCGGCTGCCGCCCCTTTGATGAAGGGCGTATCGAAACCGAAGCAAATGCCTGCCTGCCTGATGCACGGGTACCTTCCATTCAATGCTCTCACCGGACTGCGCAACAAAATCAACATACCCGCTTCCGGTGTGACCCTTAACTTTCCTTTGAATGGAAGCCCCCTGAACCTTGGCGTTTTCCGCCTCCAGGTGATTTCCCGCGGGAACAGGGGCATCCCCGGGGAGTCCGAGGAGCAGGCCGCGTCCACTTCCCTCATAGGAAACCGATGGCCCCTGGCCCACGTTCCCCCAACCGCAAATCGCTGGAATGTTGCCATCAGGGTCTTGTGCCCGAATCCAAAATGAAACTGTTCCGCCCGTTCGAAAGTCCACAAATTTGTGTTCCGTGGAAATGATCGTGGAAGACCTGAACTGCCAGGCCCGACCACGATGCCCTTCCACGAGACTCCCCTTTCGCGGATAGCTGCGTGAAAGGTCATTCATGCTCCAGTATTCGATCGGTCCCTTGTTGGGAACCTCGACCATTCTTAATGTGAACCTGACAGCCTCTTTTTCGCTCAAGTGAAGGACATCGCCTTTCCAGGTTCCGGCGGAAGCGTTAATGTCCGCCCCCGCCAAAGGATCCTTTTTAAACAACAACCCGCCCTTCAGGCCTGAAATACGAAAACGTCGAAGAAGACCACTCTTCCCGGGCAGTTTCGCCAGGAACTCGCGGACCTCGCAGTCTCCCAATCGATAACGAAATTCAGGTATCCCATCCACCAGGCGGTAGCCCAGGAAACGGGTTTCAGGAACCTCATCCTCACGATTGGCAAAACGAAAAGGCAGCTCCGGTTCACGGTAATAGATCGGCCCCAGGATCGTCGGGAGAGTTCGCCAGCGACCGTAGCTTCCATTCTTTTGGATGAAGCCATCGCGCCAGACATAGCGCAAACGACTGTTGCCCGCATCCCAGCAATAAGCCTGGCCTCCTGGAAGAGCCACGGCTATGGCCGCTGGACTGCAGTCCGGCATGAAGGTGCGCTCCAGTTTTGCCTTCGTAAGCGATAAGGCAGAGGCTTGGACCACGACCGGTTCCGCCGCCGCCTTCTTAAGGAGCACATCAAGTTCTACCGGCCTTGTGCCGGCCACAAACAGGACTCCATGCATGACAAACCCGTGACCCGGGAAAGTACAAACATAGGGATATTTTCCCTCCTGAGCTGGCGCCTTGAAACTCAGGGTAAAAGTCTGTCCCGGCATGATGATGGGGGTTGAGGCAAGCACGGCGGGAATGTCCGGCACAAATTGTTTTTCCAGCCCATCAGCCCCCAGGGCAATGGCAGCCTCCACGGTCTCAAGGCGTGTTCCCGGACGGCAGAAGACAATATTGTGCATCATCTCGTCGTTGTTGGCAAAGACCAGCTTCACATTCTCTGACGGTTTGGCGTGAAAACCGGCAACGTCGAACTTCAAGCCCGGCTTGACCCCCATGCGCACTTCCACTGCGGAAACAGGCGAAGCCATCCACGTTGTGGCAAGCACGACGACTACAAGATGCCGAATCACAGCTCGCGGATTTTCAAATTCCGAAACCACACCTTGCCCCCGTGATCCTGCAACATGATGCGGCCCGGCTTGGTCGCAAAATCCGGTCGCTTCTTGAACTTGCTGGTCGCGTGAAGTCCGCGCCACTCCTGGGATCCGATCTCAACCTGCAAAACCTTTTCCCCATTGAGCCAGTGTTCAAGATGATTGCCCTTTGCGAGGATGCGGGAGTGATTGAATTCCCCGATGGGCTTCATCTTCTTTTTGGCAGATGGCCCCTTGATTGCATAGAGGCTCGAGGTGGCACTCTTGCTGCCAGGTGAGTACTTTCGCCTGACATCATCGACCAACTGGTATTCCGGCCCAAGAACCTCGCCGGAATAATCCGCAACCCTATATTTTATGCCACTGTTGCAACCGGGGGTAATCTTCCACTCAAAGGAAAACTCAAAGTCCTTGAAGGAGGACTTGGTGTAGAGGTTGCCCGACCTCTGCAACCAGACAATGCATCCGTCCCCAACTTTCCAGCCTGAGCCGGGCGCGGATCCGTCGTTGGAAGTCCAGCCGTTTAGGGTTTTGCCGTCGAAGAGAGCATGCACCTTCTCGGCACAAAATCCTTGAAACGGAAGAAATGCACAGAGGAAAAAAAGTCTAGGCAGCATCACGAACCTTGAGGAGATTTCTTTTTGAGGAAGCCCAAAACCAAGGTGACTGCGAAAATCACACCCACGATGATCACAGTCTTGCCCACTACTGGGTGAGAACTTTTGTCATAGATAGCCGTTCCAGCAGCGATAAATGCCCCAATAACCGAAATGCCCATGAGGATGTTCCACATTTTCAACCGTCCTCCTTCAGGCTTCTCATTACCCATGAGCTTCTTGCTGTTCATCATCATGAAGAAAGTGGTGTAGGCGATGGGGAGAAGCATCATGCCAAAAGCAGACACCAGGATGGCAAGCCAGAGCTTGGCCGGACCATCCCAAACAAGCGGCCAGATCGCGCCACATACACCGGCGACCAGGCAGCCAATCAAATGCAGCTGGCCTCCCTGGGGCTTGCCGAACAGCTCGCAAAAGGCATAACCGTTGATAAGCATGAGAATGATGATCGTGGAGAAGCCCATCCCGAAAATTCCGAAGCCAAATACAAGGCTAGCCTTGGTCTCGCCGAGGATCGGCGACAGGGCAGCAGAGAGCTGGAAGGCGTTGCGCTTGATCAGAGAGGAAGCAATTCTCCGCTCTTCCGGAGCAGATGCCGCCACGAGGACGAGAGCTTCTTGATCTGAGATACCCTCGGTCTTGACGCCGTCCACCTTGGCGGCACGGGCTAGAATCTGATCCTTAACGGCGCCGTAGTTCTCGCTGGTCTGGATCATGGCAGGATCGTCGCTGGCAAGTTTCTCGTCGATGTTAGCGTGGAACATGGAGGCAGAGGCGATGACCACGCAGGTGGTGGCCAGAATGTAAGGGACGGCCATGGCAGTGCAGAGGTCGAACCTAGACAGACCGCGGAAGGACTTGTTCCAGCCCTTGCTAAGTAAATTATAGGGCAGTAAGAAGGTCATATTGATGCCTACGGCGGTGGCAGCGGCGCCGATCATGATGGCCCTCTGTTGCTTGACCACGGCTTCAGACCAGAAAGCCTGCGAGGCCTCAGGCAGCGCCTTGAGCAGTTCCGGGACTTCCCCGCCGGGCGTAGTCCAATGTCCGGGATTGGGAATAAAGCCCTTTAAGATTTCACCCCAGATGACCTTCCCTTCCAAGGCGAGGAAAACGACCACAGCGAAAAAGCTCAGGACGATGAGGCTGACCAAAGCCTTCAAGAAAATATCAAAGAACTTGCCGGCCTTGCTGCCGGACTCGTTCATCTTTAGAAAGACAAAGGCAACCGCCAGAATCATCACGGAGATACCGATCTTGGTCCACGTGTTGTCCCCTATAGTCTCTCCGCCAACCAGGTTCTTTTGCAATGCCGCAAAGCAGAGGCTGAACTGTGGCATGCACCAGAGCATGTTCGCCGCGATCGTGGCGATGATCCAACCCCAGCCCAAGGCCGGATTAATGTGCTCATTGATCGCCTGAAAGGGCCTCTTGCCAGTCGAAAGCGTGATGTAGCTGATCGCAGAAAGCATGATGACCCCCATGATGATGGCCACCAACTGGAGCCAGAGCAGGCTGGTCCCACCCAGAATCCCCAGAAACAACGCACCTGAAAGTGAGCCTCCGCCCAGAGTAATGGCACTCTGCAGCCATCCGGGGCCGGAGTACTTGGTGTAGGTTTTCAGTGCTGTACCCAAACCTTTGGCTTCGGCGGCCAGCAATTCACGGCCTTGTTGTTCAACCTGTTCGTTTGTCTGGGGATTGTCACTCATGGTCGTTAAATCACAGAACCCGGCCAGTGCCGGGTTCTGTCATAATTTGCGTGATGGGAGTTGGTAAAAGCTTTAACAAACTGCAGCTACTTTACGGTCATCTTGCCCTTCATCAAGGCAAAGTGGCCCGGGAAAGTGCAGACATAATCATAGACGCCAGGGGCCGGGGCAGTGAAGAAAACCGTGTCGCTTTCATCGGGGCCAAGCAACTTGGTGGTGGCAATAACATCATCCTTCTTGGTCTTCGGAAAATAGCCTTCAGTCGGGAACTTGATGGCTTCCGTGCAAAAGGCGGCAACATTCACCCCCTTCTTGAGAATGACCACGTTGTGGCCCATAGCCACCTTTGGCAGCTTGCCGATGTTCTTGAACACAAGCTTCACTTTTTGGCCGGACTTCACCTCAAAGACAGTTTTGTCATACATCATGGTGTCCGTGCCATTGATGGCGATGGTGACATCGGCCTTCTCTTCCTTGGCGCCAATCAGTTGGGTAAAAATGATTGAACCCGTGAGAAGGGCTATGACTAGTAGTGGTAAGAAGGATTTGTTCATGGTGCTAATCTAATGTCTTTAAATAGCTGTGTTTGGGACTTGATGTGTGCAATCAAGCGGATCAAGGATTGGAAAAAGCGGGGCGATGACAAACTTTTTTTGGTCATGCATTGTCCCTGAAACGTTTTTGCAGGGCTTCCAGGTCACCCTGCGGCACTGCTTCAAGAAGTTCCTGGGTGTAGGCTTCCTGGGGATTGTGGTAAAGCGCCTCCGCACGATCATGTTCCACAATCCGTCCCTCCTTCATGACACTCACCTCATCAGACATGAACTTCACCACACTGAGGTCATGGGAAATAAATAGGTAGGTAAGCCCGCGTCGATCCTGCAGGTCACGCAACAAGTTCAGCACCTGGGCCTGAACCGAGACATCCATTGCACTCACACACTCATCACAGACAATGAACTCCGGCTCCACCGCAAGGGCTCGGGCCACACAAAGCCTTTGCCGTTGGCCTCCTGAAAATTCATGCGGATAGCGCAGGAGATGTGTCGGGGATAGGCCCACCTCCTCCAGCAGGGCAACGACGCGATCACGTCGCTCAGAACGATTGGCACCCAAGCCATGCACGGTCATCGGCTCAATCAGGGCCTGCTCAATCGTCATCCGTGGATTCAACGATGCATAAGGATCCTGAAAAATGATCTGCATCCGCTTGCGGTAAGACAGTAGATCTTTTCCTCCCAGGGATGTAAGCTCTGTGTCATCATACATGACCCTTCCACCTGTTGGATGGACAAGACGGAGAATCGCGCGTCCAATCGTGGTCTTCCCACACCCGGACTCACCAACAAGCCCAAGGGTCTGGCCCCTTTGAATCCTGAGGCTCACTCCATCAACCGCCTTCACGACTTCTCGAGGCTTGCCAAAGAAGCCTCCGCCGGAATGGAAATGAACCTGAAGGTTATCCGTTTTCAAGAGGATTGCCAAATCCTCAACGTTCGTGGGAGGCGGGGATGCTGCCGTTACCTTTTCAAGCGAGGCAAGCCGTTCCGCGGAATCAGGACGTTCCCGAATGGTAACAACACCATCCGGCGTGGTTTCACTTTCCAGAAAATCCTCGACGGTGGGAAGGATGCGATACTTCGTCTCAAAAGTGGGGCGGCAGGCCAGGAGCCCCTTCACGTAGGGGTGGGAGGGATTCTTGAAAATCTCCACGAGATTCCCCTGCTCCACAATCTTGCCTTGGTACATGACAACAACGCGGTCTGCGACCTCAGCCACGACCCCAAGATCGTGCGTGATGAAAAGAACCGACACGTCGAGTTCGCCGCGCATATCCCGGAGAATCTTGAGGATGCGTGCCTGCACGGTGACATCAAGGGCCGTGGTCGGCTCATCCGCGAAAAGGACATCCGGGTTCGTTACCAGTGCCATGGCGATCATCGCCCGTTGGCGCATCCCACCGGAGAATTCGTGCGGATAGGAGTTGGCTCGACTGGCAGCATCACGGATCCCAACCTTTTCAAGCATCTTGATGGCTCGACGCTCTGCATCCTCCTGGGTGACATCCTCATGGACCAGGATGGGCTCCGCCACCTGGTCGAGAATCCGCAGGTATGGGTTGAGGCAACTCATGGGGTCCTGAAAGATCATGGAGATCTGCTTGCCCCGTATCGCACGCAGCAATGGCGGATCCAGTCCAATAAGTTCAGATCCGTTGAATGTGACACTGCCTCCCTCGATCTTTGCCGGTGGCTGCGGCAAGAGGCCCAATATGGAATGGCAGGTCACGGACTTGCCGGAACCGGACTCCCCCACAACGCCGACAATTTCCCCCTTCTCCAGAGAAAAGGAAATGTCATCCACCGCACGTGTCGTTCCGGCACGTGTGTGGAAATAAGTCTTCAGGTTCTGGATATTAATCAAAGACATCAATCCTTGGAGGCTTTGGGGTCCAAGGCATCGCGAAGCCCGTCGCCAAGAAAATTAAGGGAAAAGAGTGTCAGGGAGAAAAACAACCCGGGGAGAATGAGCAGTTCAGGATGAGTCTCCATGAAGTTGGCGCCTTCCTTTATAAGGATTCCCCAGGAGCTGTTTGGCGCCTCCACCCCGAGGCCCAGGTAGGAGAGTGTGGCCTCATACATGATAAAGCTCGGCACGGTCAAGGTGGCGTAAACCACTATCGGCCCAAGTGTATTCGGGATGATGTGGCGGAAGAGGACCCGAAACTTGTTGTAACCCAGGGCGGTCGCCGCCTCAACAAATTCCCTGACCTTGAGACTCATGACCTGCGCACGAACGATCCGGGCCAGCGTAAGCCACCCAAACAAGCCCAGTGCAAAAAAGAGAGGCACAATATTGGTGAAACGGTCGGTGAAGGTCTTGTCCCATTTCCAGTTCTTGACGATCCAGGCGGATGTATCCGATGACCACTCACTAAACACAGCCTGCAACACAATGACCACCACCAGGAACGGTATCGAGAGCAGAACGTCCACCACCCGCATCATCGTTGCATCCACGCGCCCGCCGGCAAATCCTGAAACCGCACCGTAGGTCACCCCGATACAGACTGAAACCGTGGTGGCAATAAGACCGACCAGGATGGAAATCTGACCGCCATAAAGAATTCGGGCAAAAAGGTCGCGGCCGAGGGCATCAGTCCCCATCCAGTGCCCAACGGAGGGAGTTGCGAATTTATTGGTCAGGGAAACGGCATTGGGGTCCTTGCAAAACCAGGCCGTGACAAAGCAGAGGATGAACATCAGGATGAACAAGACAAGGCTTGCCATGGCAGCCTTGTTCTTTCCCATCCGAAGCCAGGCATCCCGCCAAAGGGAGGATACTTCCACTGGTTGAGCGGAATTTCCCCGAATGTCATCAATGGTTTCGTCGCTCATTGTGTTCTGGCCTTGGGGTCAAGGGCTGCCTGGATTACGTCGACCAAGAGATTCAACAAAATGATCAGGGTGGCATAGAACAGCACTGTGCCGAGGACCATGGTGTAGTCGCGATTGAAGGCGGCGGTGACAAAGAAACGCCCCAATCCGGGAATAAAAAAAATGCTTTCGATAATAAATGAGCCGCTAATGAGTCCGGCAAAGGCGGGGCCGAGAAAGGTAACCACCGGAAGCAATCCTCCCCGCAAAGCATGTTTGGTTACAACCTGAGAGGGTGGGGCGCCCTTTGCCCGGGCCGTGCGAATATAGTCTTGGTTCAGGGTTTCCAGCATGCCCGCTCGAGTCAGTCGAGCGATGTAAGCTGCATAAAAAAGGCCCAAGGTTAGGGAGGGTAGGACAATATCTGAAATGGAATACCATCCCATGGGTGAAAACCATCCGAGCTTGCTTGAAAACAGAAGGATGAGAGCAGGGCCAAGCACGAAGGTTGGAAGACAAATGCCGATCATCGCGATCGACATGGGTACGTAGTCCCAAGGTGAATTCTTTCTTAGCGCGGCCACTATGCCAGCGGGCAATCCAAGGGTCAGGGCAATCGCGAGAGAACAAAGTCCCAGTTGAGCCGAAACGGGAAAGGCTTGAGCGATGAGCTCGGAAACTTCCCAGCCGATGTATTTGAAAGAAGGTCCCAAGTCGCCTTGCAACAAGTTGCTCAGGTAGAGGAGAAATTGCTCGTGCAATGGTTCGTTCAAGCCGTAATGAGCCTCGATGCGTTCCTTGATTTCCTCAGGAATCGGTTTTTCTCCGTCAAAGGGACCCCCGGGGGCCATGCGGGTCATGAAGAAGGTAAGGGTAGCGATTACCAACAGGGTGGGAATCGCCTGCAATATCCTGCCGAGAATGAATTTCGCCATGGCTTTGGTTCAGTCTTCCTCGAGATAGACGTATTGGTAGGGATGATGATCGAGCAAAGTCGGGTGCCATCCTTTTACCGAGGGGTCGCGAAGCGTAACGTGAACGTAGAAATAAATGGGCATCACGGGCATTTCCTCGGCTAGGATAGCCTCACATTCCTGAAAGTACTCGAAGCGCTTTTCTTGGTTCTTTTCCTTGGCTGCCAAATCCAGCAGTTCGTCATAGCGGGCATTGGACCATCCCGTGTTGTTGTGGCCATCGCCCGTGCGCCACATATGAAGAAAAGTGTTGGCATCAACGTAGTCCCCGATCCAACCACCCCGGGCCAAGATAAAATCCCGCTTTGCGGTGGTCGCAAGGAAAACCTTCCATTCCATGTTCAGTAGCTTCATCTCGATGCCGAGGTGTTTTTTCCACATCCCTTGCATGGCCACGGCCAACTTCTTGTGCCCTTCGGAAGTATTGTATTTTAGCTCTATTGGCGGCAGTTCCTTGATCCCTTTTTCATCCTGTAGGGTGTAATTTTATCTTCTATTTACAAGCGCTTATATTTAATGGCTGAAGGAGTGGGCCTTTGCCCTCTTCTTGCTACGACAAGCGAGGCTTTAGCGTTTAGTTTCATCATAAACTGGTGTTCTACCACCATCGTGTTGCTACAGAATTAGAGACTAATAAACTTCCCATGTAAAATTCCTCCCTATAGAATCGACGCTGCCGCCGCTAATTGCTTTTGCAACAACGGTATCTCCTTCTGCCTTAGTTATGGTGTAATATCGTGGTTCACCAAGCCACCAGTTATCCATTTTCAAACCTAACATATCGTCTTCTGTAAACCACTTTCCATCATCTGAATCTACGTTACAGGTGACTTTGACACTACCATTTTTTTCAAAGTCAATTTGAAATGGCTGACAAGATCCATCGCTAATCCTATCGATAGACTTTCCACTAAAAAGTGATTTGATTTGGTCTCCATTTAATTTTGTCCCAACAGCGATAGCCGAAGCTGCAGGCTTAGAAACCTTGGCGCCCCCACTGGCAGAAGAGTGCTCCAAAATACTTTTATATTTATTCTCAATTTCTTGGATTTTTTCCTTCAGATTCTCAATTTCTTGTCCTAGTTTTTTTATATCGTCAGCCAAAACAGGCGTATTAATTGAAAACGAGCCTAATCCTAACGCAAGTACCAGCGCTGGAATTCCATGCTTCGCAAT
>CAJWSN010000033.1 GCA_913046175.1 uncultured Opitutia bacterium | reverse complement strand
GTTATAGCAATAGGATCACCATTTAGCTTCGATTTTTCTGTAACCGCAGGAATTGTCAGCGCTAAAGGTAGAAGTATTCAAAATCAGAATATTGGAAATTATGTTCCATTTATTCAAACAGATGCTGCTATCAACCCAGGTAATTCTGGAGGGCCTCTTTTTGATCTTAATGGCAAGGTAGTTGGTATTAATTCGCAGATATATTCGCGAAGTGGGGGATATCAAGGTGTAGCATTTGCAATCCCAATTGATGTTGCAATGGAGGTAGCTGATCAAATTATTACAGAAGGCGCTGTTTCTCGAGGTTACCTTGGTGTAAGGGTAGGTGAGGTAGATAATGATCTAGCCGAAGCATTGAGTATGGATAAACCATATGGAGCCCTTATTGCCGATGTGGAGAAAGGTGAATCTGGACATAAAGCAGGACTTCAGGCTGGAGATGTGATAGTTGAATTCGATGGTAAAGAGATTAAATTTGGTTCCGATTTGCCTCATGTTGTTGGTTGCCTCTGCCTTGGCAGCCATCATCATGGCCACATCGCCAGCCTTAAAGGCCAGGCCGAAAAGTATGCCGATGATTGTAATCACCGTCAAAAGCTCAATGAGGGTGAAGCCTTTGTTTTTCTTGGTTTGTTTTTTCATGGTGGTTTCAAGCGTTAAAAGGGAAGTAATAATGGGTTTCAGCAGCCTAATAAGTTACGCATTTTAGGCTTTTCGTCAAGAGGGAGTTGGCCCTGCCAACAGAATTGGGATCTTATAATAATACAGATTGGGAACCTTGGGCAATACATGGGATTTAGAGGTTCAATAGGGGAGAGGAAAACCCTTGCACAGATTCATCGCTGCTTGCTTTGCACCCTCGATAATACTCTCCTCCTGCGGAGAATCTAGAATATCGCAGATTATATTGGCGATTATCACCATTTCTGGCTCGTGCATTCCGCGGGTGGTGACTGCAGGAGAGCCGATGCGTAGTCCGCTGGTCTGGAAGGGGCTGCGGGTTTCGCCAGGTACGGTGTTTCGATTCGTGGTAATGTTGGCCTTCTCCAGGGCAAATTGTGCTTCCTTGCCTGTAAGTTCTGGGTGACTGGGTCGCAGGTCGATGAGCATGAGATGGTTGTCAGTGCCACCACTTGAGAGCTTAAGGCCTCGTTCCTGAAAGGTGTCAGCCATGGCTTTCGCATTGGCGATAACCTGCTTGGAGTATTCCTTGAACTCCGGTTTGGCAGCTTCTCGAAAGCAGACGGCCTTTGCTGCAATGACGTGCATAAGCGGTCCCCCCTGTGCCCCAGGGAAAACGGATGAGTCAACCCCTTTGGCAAACTGCTCCCGGCAAAGAATGAGACCGCCCCTTGGCCCGCGCAGGGTCTTGTGTGTGGTTGTGGTCACGAAGTCGGCATGGGGAACCGGGGAGGGATGCAGGCCCGATCCGACAAGCCCGGCGATGTGGGCGATATCCGCCAAGAGGAGTGCACCGCAGTTCCTTGCGATCATTCCCATTCGCTCAAAGTCAATGATGCGTGGATAGGCAGAGGCTCCGGTGGTAATGAGCTTCGGCTTTTCCGCCTCGGCTTTTGCGGCAAGGTCTTCGTAGTCGATGCGCCCACTTTCGGGATCCACCCCGTAGTTGACCACTTGATAGAGTTTGCCACTGAAGTTGGCTGGATGACCGTGGGTGAGATGTCCTCCATCGGATAATGTCATCGTGAGGATTTTGTCCCCGGGTTGGAGTACGGAGGCGTAACTGGCTTGATTCGCCTGACTTCCGGAATGGGGTTGAACATTGGCGTGCTCGGCTCCGAAAAGTTCCTTTGCCCTTGAGATCGCAAGGGATTCTCCGTTATCTACATGATCGCAACCACCGTAGTAGCGTTTGCCTGGATAACCTTCGGCATATTTGTTGGTCATGACACAACCGGTGGCTTCCATGACAGCGGGCAGGGTAAAGTTTTCGGAAGCGATCAACTCGATATGGGTCTGCTGTCGCTCAACTTCATTCCGGATGGCTGCTGCAATCTCCGGGTCGAGGGTCCCCAGGCTTTCAGAATTCAGGTAGGATTGGGTTCTATTCATTGTGGGGAAACAGGTAATTGTCGCCGTTGAAGGGTTTTTCAGACATTTTCGCTGATGAACTGAACCAGCGATGGGATAGCCTCCTTAACAGAGTTCAGCGTATTTTTATATAGCACAAGTGTGCCGCCAAAAGGATCTGGGATTTCCTGGGTTTGATCAGGCTTCATAAATTCCCGGAAGAGGCGAACCTGTCCTTTCCTTACCTTGAAAATTGCATCGATGATTTGCCGATGGCTTTCAGTCATGGCGAGCAGGAACAGGGACTCGTCAACCAATTGTTGGGTTAGCGGTTGGCTTTGGTGGTCCGACAGGTCGAGCCCTTCCTGCTTGAGAACCTCGATGGAAAAGGCGGAGGCTTCATATCCTGGAGCTGCGGCTACACCTGCTGAAACCACTTCCAATTCGCTCACGGGCCCATTTGCAGTCGCGAGTGCTTGTGCAAGCAAGCGCTCCCCCAAGGGGCTGCGGCATATATTGGCCGTGCAAATTATCGTAATCTTATTGGGGCTGGGTTCTTCCATGGAGGTTGGTTTTAAGCCACATCAAGAATTATTTGGATGGGCCATGTAGGGTGATTGCACTTGTTAAATTATCTTTGGACCTCTGGGCATTATTCATTGGCGTGGGTTTTTCCTATGTCCCGCCGGTAGTATTGTTTTTCAAAAAAGGAATGTTTGCAGGCCTCATACACTCGCTCAGAAGCTTCTTCAGGGCTGTCGGCAATTGCCACAATGTTCAACACCCGTCCACCTGAGGTCACGATATTGCCGTCGGAATCCAGCTTTGTGCCAGCATGTATCACGCTCAATCCTTCCGGTAGTTTGTGCGGGAGGTCAATGGGGAGACCTTTTGCATAGGAATCGGGGTACCCGTCTGAGGCCATGACCACTGTTATGGAGGACTGTCCTGTGGGTGTGAGTTTTTTTGGGAGGACTCCTCCTGTCGCAGCTGTCTTGAAGAGTTCGACAATATCCTCCTCGAAAAGCTGAAGGATGAGTTGTGTCTCCGGATCACCAAGCCGAACATTAAATTCAAGAACCTGTGGTCCCTTCGTCGTGAGCATGATGCCAATGTAGAGGACTCCTCGATAGTCGATCCCCTCAGCTCGAAATCCTGCGAGTGTGGGCTTGGCAATATTCTCCAGGATTTCTTCGAGGATTTCCTGCGGAATGGAATCATCCGGGGCGATTACTCCCATGCCCCCCGTGTTGGGGCCGGTGTCCCCCTCGCCGATTTTTTTATGATCCCGACTGAGTGGGAGCACGACAAATTGTTCACCTGAGACAAGAAGGTGCAGCGAGGTTTCCCGACCTTCCAGGAATTCTTCAATCACGATTTCCTCTCCGCTTTCACCAAACTTTTTTTCCACGAGGATGTCCCTGACAAATCCTGCTGCTTTTGTTCGGTTATCTGCAATAAGGACCCCTTTTCCTGCCGCCAGGCCACTGGCCTTGACAACAATAGAGGATTCCTCTGGGAGGGTTTCCAGGTACTCCAGGGCTCTGCCTCCATCCGAAAAATTCCCAAAGCTTGCAGTGGGAATATCATGTCTTGCCAGGAAGTCCTTGGTATAGGTCTTGCTTGCCTCGAAACGTGCAGCTTCCTTGTTTGGCCCGAATGCCAGGATGCCTGATTGATTGAGTCGATCAACCGCCCCTTCGCACAAGGGGACTTCAGGTCCGACAATGACAAATTCAACCTGTTGCTCAATGGCCAGCCTCACAATGGCATCCGTATTACCCACATCAACGGGGAAACATTCAGCCTCCTGGGCCATGCCGCCATTCCCTGGGGCTGCGATGACTTCAGCAGCCAGTGGACTTTTAAGGCATTCTCGCAGGATGGCGTGTTCCCGCCCACCTGAACCAATCACTAAAATTTTTAATCTTTCCGGCATGAAAGGGGGCTATGCGTAAACGCTGAAAAAATATTTTCCAAGCCTGAACATTTTCGATTTGTTCTTGTCCTATATATTAGGGCAATGCCTCTGGCATTAAATGATTCGCAAATTGCGGGTTTGTAAAAGAAAATTTGTTACCACGATGAGATATTATTTCATGGGTATTTGTGGGACGGCCATGGGGAATGCAGCTCTTTTGCTGCAAAAACAGGGACATGAGATAGTGGGCAGCGACAGCGGGGTTTACCCGCCAATGTCAACCGTTCTGCTGGAGTCGGGCGTAAAGATTTTCGACGGCTACTCTGAGGACAACTTAAAACACAAACCTTTGGATTATGTTGTGGTTGGCAATGCCATTTCTCGAGGAAACCCCGAGATCGAGTGGCTTCTTGAAACCCGTGAATACCCGATGGTTTCTCTTCCCCAATTGTTGTCCGAGCAAATTCTTCGGCATCGTCGCAATGTCGTGGTAACCGGCACACACGGGAAGACCACGACCACCACCCTTGCCGCAAGCATTCTCAATGAGGGCGACCGTGACCCAGGGTGGCTGGTCGGTGGAATTCCCATGGACCTGGCGGGCGGTGCCCATCTTGGGGAGGATACGCAACCTTTTGTCATCGAGGGTGACGAATATGATTCCGCCTTTTTTGACAAGCGCAGCAAATTCATTCACTACCAGCCCCACATTCTCATCCTCAACAACCTTGAGTTTGATCACGGCGACATCTTCCGGGATCTCGAGGATGTAAAGCGCACCTTCACACATCTCCTTCGGACGGTTCCCAGGAACGGTCATGTCCTGGCCAATGGTGATGATGCCAATATCCTATCCCTTCTGCCAGTTCCCTGGACAACGGTTTATACCGTGGGTTTCACTGAGGGGAATGATCTTCAGATTCATGATTTTTCAGAAGGGCCGAAAGGAAGTGGGTTTCAACTTTCCTGGCATGGTCAGGATTGGGGCTGTTTCAGTTGGCAGCAATGTGGGGAGTTTAATGCCCGTAATGCAGCCATGGCACTTTTGTCATCCACACTGGTTCTTGACTTGGCGCGTCCCACTTCGGGGATGGTGGAGAAGCTCCAGGGTTTTACGGGAGTAAAGCGCCGTCAGGAAACCCTGGTTGAATCCGAAGGCATTCATGTAATGGAAGATTTTGCACATCACCCCACTGCCTTGGCTGGAACCCTGGCCTCTTTTCGCAATCGTTTTCCTGATCGCCATGTTGTTGCTTGTTTTGAGCCACGCAGCAATACAGCTGCCACCAATATTTTTCAGGCTGAATTCACCAAGGCACTTTCCCATGCTGATGAAATCCTGCTTGGTGTTGTACATCGTGGGGAAACCATCCCCGAGGACCAGCGACTGGATACCTGTGCAATTGCCTCGAGTTTGTCTCGTGACGGTTTACTGGCCCGGGCTTTCGAATCCAACGCAGAGTTGCTTGGCCATCTGCAAGACCGCTTTAATCGCTGGACGGGAGACCCTGTCCTTATTTGTTTTTTTTCCAACGGTGGCTTTGACGGTGTGCCCGCGTCATTTGCCAGTGATGTTTAAATCGCCATTCCGGTCCTAATTTTAACCCTGTTATATTATCAATGACTGTCTGCCCGAATGGTTTTCTTGAGGAGGTGGAGGGTTTCCTCGCTTGGCTGGAGCTTGAAAAGGGGCTCTCAAGGAACACAATAGAGGGTTACGAGAGTGATCTTCGGCATTGTGCCCAATTCCTGAAAGGGAAGAGAGTCAAGGGTTGGCGCAGCGTTCAACCTGAACATATTTCCGCCTGGACGGCCGCGCTTTGCAAGGAGGGTTTTGCCATCTCCAGCCTGGCCCGCCGCTTGTCAGCATTGCGCTCCTTCACCAGATTCCTTGTCCATGAGGAGTCCTGGGAGGCTGACTTCATGGAATTGATAAGTAGTCCACGGTCTGGTCGTTCCCTGCCGGGGACCCTTAGCATTGGAGAGGTGGAGAGTCTGATTGCAGCTCCTGGTGCGGATCACCCCAAGGGACTGCGAGACCGCGCCCTTCTTGAGCTTTGCTACAGCAGCGGCCTTCGTGTCTCAGAGTTGTGCAATCTGGACCTTCAGTCCATCGATCTTGACCATGGTTTCCTTCGTGTCTTTGGCAAGGGATCCAAGGAGCGGGTAATCCCCGTGGGAGAAAAGGCATTGGCTGCAGTGCGTGAATATATTGAACTTGGTCGCCCCTCCTATTTAAAGGCGCATTCCGGCAGTGCCCTCTTTCTAAGCAACCGTGGCCGGGCAATCTCCCGCAAGATGTTCTGGGTCCTTATCAAGGACTACGCACGAGCTGCCGGCATTGCCAAGCCTGTCAAGCCTCACATGCTTCGACATTGTTTTGCCACCCATCTGCTCGCTGGCGGGGCCGATTTGAGGGCCATCCAGGAGATGCTTGGACATGCTGATATTTCCACCACCCAGATTTATGCATCTGTGGAGCAGGAGCGCCTGATTGAGGAACATACGTTCCATCATCCCCGCAACCGCAGGGCAGGTTGAGGCCAGTCAATCGCCAAGCCGCTTTTCTCTGGCAAGATAATTCTGGACGTAGTCCTTGACCGCATCAGCAAGGGGCGTTGGGGGGATGGTGTAACCGCTCATGCGAAGCTTGGATATGTCAGCACGGGTGAAGTACTGGTATTTTTCCCGGATTTCCTCGGGTATCTCAATGAATTCAATATCAGATTCACGATCCATTGCTGCAAATATGGCATCGGCAAGCTCCATCCATGTCCGGGCTTCTCCTGAGCCGATGTTGAACAATCCAGCCGCATTAGGCAGGGAGGCAAGGTGAAGGGTCATGGAAACCGCATCCTTGACGTATAGGAAGTCTCTTTTTTGCTCACCGTCCTTGTAGTCGGGGTGATGGCTCTTGAAGAGGCGAAGTCGGCTCGTTTCCTTTATTTGGTGATAAGCCTTGTGCACCAGGCTGCGCATTGCACCTTTGTGATCTTCGTTCGGTCCGTATACGTTAAAGTATTTAAGGCCTGTAATCTGTTTGAGCCAGTTGTTGCGCTTGGCGTGGAGATCGAACATGTGCTTTGAGTAACCATACATGTTGAGAGGGCGCAGGGCGGCCAGGTTTTCATCCTTGTCATCCATGCCCTGGACTCCATCGCCGTAAGTGGCTGCAGAAGAGGCGTAGACGAATCGTGAATTGTTCTGAAGGGCCCATTTGGCAAGTTCCACACTGTACTGATAGTTGTTTCTGACCAGAAAGGCAGCATCAGTCTCCATGGTGGAGGAGCATGCGCCCAGGTGGAACACGGTCTGGATGTCTGCCAACTGGCTGGGCTCATTCCTCATTTTGTCGAGCAACTGGTCTGCCTCCAGGTAGTCATGGAAGCGCAGTGGCACCAGGTTTCGCCATTTTTCAGACGTCCCGAGGCAATCAATAACGAGAATATCTTCTCGGTCCTGCTGGTTAAGTGCGTGGATGAGGGCGCTGCCAATAAATCCGGCTCCACCCGTAACGAGAATTTTGCCTTCCGGTAGGTTCATAAGGAATGCGTGATAAGAATAATCAAATAAAATTTGCCCAGCTTATTGGATTTGAAGGATTCTGGAAATGAGAAACCTCTACATTGGACATGATCCACTAAAGTTCGAGGCTGCGGTCTCGGGCCGCCTTGGATGCTTCTGCAACGATCTCGCGAAGCTTTCGCTCAGTGAATTTTTCGAGGGCGGCCTGGGTTGTCCCTCCCGGTGAAGTCACGGCAATGCGGAGATCGACGGGGCTTGCACCGGATTGCTCCAGCAGCTTTGCCGCCCCAATGAAGGTTCGGCGAGCCAGCTTGTCGGCCATTTCCGCAGGCAGACCTATCTTTTCCCCTGCTTCAGCAAGGGCAGCTGTAAACTCGAAGAAATAGGCTGGGCCACTACCGGAAATGGCGGTGACCAGATCGATCCACTCCTCCGGGACGTGAAGGACTTCACCGAGCGAACCAAGTATGCCCTCAATGGATGTAGAATCTTCCGGTGAGAGATTTTCACTGGGAGTGTAGGCGGTGAAACCCTCACCTATGCTTCCTGGGGTGTTGGGCATGCATCGAATGACGGTGTTTGCTTCGGGGAAATATTCCTGCAAGGTGGTGATGCGTTTTCCCGCAACAATCGACAGCAGGGAATTTCCTTTAACGAGTTGCCTGATGGCCGGATCTAGATTGTCAAGCTGCTGGGGTTTGCAGGCAAGAACCACAAGGTCAGTGTCTGGTGGAAGGTCTGCGGCCTGTTCGAGAAAACGTATGCCGGTTTTTTCGGCGAGAATGCGGCCCGTGTCATCATTCCCTGCACAGCATGCCAATTCCGCAGACTTGCGGAGTTTGTTTTCAAGAATGCCTCCAACCATGGCTGTTGCCATGCGTCCGGCCCCTATGAAGGAGATTTTTTTCATGCGGTGTAACCTTGGGATTTAATAGTTTTCATCTTGGGCCACATTTTCTTCCACCGGGAGGAATCCAGGGACCACGCTTGTGTGGGTTATTAAGTCGTGCCCGGTACGTCGTCCTTTTGATAAGAATGCGATCAGGAAGTTTCCTGTCAGGATGAACAAGATAGGATGACCAAAACTCATGCTGCAAAAAGTTTTAACCGTTGAACGTAGAAGCATGGAGCCCACTGGCGGGTTCCTTGGTGAGTCTTTGTAGGCGGTACGAAGGTTGAAGACTTTCTTTCCAAGTGTGCAGCCTCCCATAAGGAGTTCGCTGAAGGTGAAATAAAAAACAAGGCCGAAAAATGTTGTTAGCTGCATGGAAACAAGAAGCTTTTTCGCCTCCGGGTTTTTCTCTACGAGAGCCTGGAGGCTTTCTGACATGCTTTGAATATTCACCATGTCTTCTTCAGGCGTGGATATTTCCTCCATCTGCCATTGTAATTGCTCCATCTCGGTTGGATAGGTGAGGCTGAGGATTGTCCCGACTACCAGCATAACGAGAATCATGTCCATTATATAGGCGATGGCCCTCAGCCAGATATTGGCAGCGGGAAACTCGGTTTTCGGGGGTTCCAACAAGGGTGCCAGGCACTTTCTCAATATGAGCCCAAGGATATTCATGGTTTTCTTTTCACATGGGACCAACCCATTATTTCTTTTGGATACATGGGTGAGCAGGGGCTAATCCTTCCTTAAATTGAACCCGAAGATGGTACCAACAATGCCCCCTACAATGTGAGCCATTTGTGAAATGCTGTCGTCTTTCTGTAATACGGCGTCGGTGATTTCCTTGCCAATAAAAATGAATGCGATGAGTATAAACGTAAGAGGGATTTTCCCCTTGCGAACCTCAACGATTGAGGAAAGGACGATGAGCATGAAAACAATTCCACTGGCCCCCATCAGGTAATGAGGTGAAATGAGTATATTGACGAGTCCTGTTGCCAAGGCTGTGGTGAAGATCATAGCGGTCATCTGGCCACTTCCATGGTCTTTCTCCATCATTGGCCCCAGTAGGAGGATGAATGTCAGGTTGCCAAAAAGATGTTCCCATCCGCCATGACCCAGTACATGCGTAAAGAGGGTGACGTAGTCCAACGGATTGAAAAGTGAGAAATTCCCCCGGCCTGGCACTTTGAACAAATCCCCGAAAAAGGGCAGAAGGTGCACGGCAAGGGCGAGGATGGAGAAGGTTAGTATCGCCGGGGCGTTGTAATGAAGCTTGGGCACGATTAAAATGCTACGGGGTTCATTGTTGGCCAGGTCAATGGTGTGAAACTCGCAATGCGGTTTACTTTAGCAATTGCTCAATGCACTCAGAAGTTAGTTTGTACGCTTGTGAAAAGCCTTGACGGTGTTCCTCATCAGCATGGCCACGGTCATGGGGCCAACACCTCCCGGGACGGGTGTGATTTTCGAGGTTTTCGGTGCAACATTATCGTAATCAACATCACCGACCAGACGATAACCGCTCTTTCTGGTTGCATCCTCAACACGGTTGATGCCCACATCAATCACGACTGCGCCAGGCTTGACCATTTCTTCTGTGACAAAGCGTGGACGACCAATGGCGGCGATTAGAATATCTGCCGTCCTCGTGATGGAACCAAGGTCACGTGTGCGGGAGTGGCAGACAGTGACCGTGGCGTTGCCGGAAGGCATGCGCCGCAATAAGAGCAACGCACTTGGTTTGCCAACGATCAAGCTGCGTCCCAATACCACGACGTGCTTGCCCGAGGTTTCCACTCCGGAGCGTACGAGAAGCTCGAGGATTCCTGCCGGTGTGCAGGGAAGAAACCCTTCCGGGTCTTCTTGGCAGAGTCGTCCCGCGTTCACACGGTTGAACCCATCAACGTCCTTGTCGGGATTGACACGGTTAAAGATGGTGTTGCTGTCGATGTGCGAAGGCAATGGTGCCTGCACTCTCAGGCTGAAGGGGGGAAGGGGAGGTGACTGCTGCATTCCATACTTTTTTTTTCATTTCAGAAACTATGAAAAGTTATTTTTTTTTATATATATTTTTGATATTTTCTTCATAGATTTTTTTCATAGAT
>CAJWSN010000032.1 GCA_913046175.1 uncultured Opitutia bacterium | reverse complement strand
CTCGGGTATCGCCGTGCTGGCAATCATCACCACGAACAAAAAGGGGATGTTGGAAAGAATCTCAATCAAGCGTTGGGCGATTAGATCAAAGGCACCCCCGAAAAAGCCCATCAAGAGCCCGATTGAAATACCAATTGCATAGACTATTGGTATGTAAACAATCGCGGCCTTGAAATTGACCTGCAGGCCGCCGAAAAGGTAGGCGAGCACGTCGTAGCCCTTGGAGTTGGTTCCCAGCAGGTGCGTTTGCTTGTGACCCCAGGTCGGGGGTGATGGCGGAAAATGCACCTGCCGAAGTTCACTCGATTCCTCGGCAATAAAACCCTTCAAGTCCCCTTTGCCGTTCCAGGATTCGGATCCTTCCTCAAGTTTGCCTTTTGAATACATGGCACCATAGATGCGAACGCCATCACGCCCCCACCCATCCACGGGACCATCCTTGAGGCCGTCACGGAAGCGAAACCTCAGGTGCATGCGTTCGGGTTGATCCAGATCATAGATTTGGGCTCCAAGACCGGAAAACGGTTTCCCACCGGCCTTGACACGTCCATCACCTGAAAGTTGCAGGCTTGTCGAGACTGCGGCGATGGTGTCGTTGGTTGGGCCATAGGGAAGCATGGGCATAATGACACTGTTGCTCCCTTCCTTTTCGGCGAAACCGGCTTTCAGCTCACGATAGTTTGGCGGGGCTTCACCCTTGTCGCCCTTCAATCCGAAAGCATTTCCTTTTTCGACCATCCGGGTAAATGCGGGGAATGACCACTTGCCCTGGTATTTGACCGCCAGGGCCTCGTTGCCGACCAGGACATGGTCCAGCGAGGCCACAGCGGCCAGGGCCAGGATAATAATCAATGAGAAATAACCGCGCTTGATCGACTTGAATCGCTCAATCCTGCGCAAGGTGATGGGGGTAAATTTAAAGCCCCTTGCGAAGGTCCATTCAATCAATGCGCCCAAGGCAAGGAAGAAGACAGTCGCCAGCCAGCCGAACCAGGGAAAGGCTCCCCCCCCGTCAAGGGCAACATGCAGGAATCCAATTTCACGGCTCACGGTGAAAGGAAAGCGAACCGTTGGAAATTCCAGGGAAAGCAATTCTCCGAGGGCCCCAAGCAAGGCGCCCGCCATCAAAAGTCTGCCCAAAATCCTTAACACTGCATCTTCAGTTAAATTTTACCCGCGGGTCCACCGTGGCCACGATTATGTCCGAAAGAATATTGCCGAGTACAAGGAGGAAGGCTGCGATGGTGAGAGTGCCCATGATCACCGTCTGGTCCCTTCCAAGCAGTGCCTGGTACTGCAGGAGGCCAAATCCCTGGATATCAAAGACGGATTCGATCAGGATGCTCCCGCTGACCAGGATGGTGATCAATTGTCCGAGGGTTGAGGCGATGGGAATAAAGGAATTTCTAAAGGCGTGCTTGAAGACAGCACTACGGAAAGAGACTCCCTTGGCAACGGCAGTCCTGACATAATCAGCGGCCAGATTGTCCATCAGGTTGTTCTTCATCATCATGGTCAACCAGGCAAAACCGCCCACCACATAGCAAAGCAGAGGTAATATCGTGTGATGAGCCAGATCAATGAATTGAGCCCCTAGGCTCATGTCGCTGAAGCCCGGGTCAGTAAGGCCGAACAATGGAAACCATCCTCCCCGGGCGCCCAGGTAAACAAGCATGACCGCGCCCAGGGCGAACCCGGGGATGGCATAACCCACGAAAATAAGGATTGAAGTGAGGTTGTCGATTGCAGTGCGGTGCTTGATTGCCTTGAGGATCCCAAGGGGCAGACAGACCCCGTAGGTGATCAAGGCTGTGAGGATACCGAAATAAAGTGCGACTGGAATACGACTCCTGATCAAGGACCAAACGGAATCCCCGAAATCAGTTGACCGACCGAGGTCACCCTGAAGCAACCCTGCAAAACTTGTCTTGTAAATGATGGCCCGGTCATCGTAGTTCTCCGGTGCCTTGGATATATCTTCACCTGACCGCCGCGCCCATCGTTCCCTCCGCTCGAGCACGGTCTCGATGCGGGTTTCCCATCCATCCTCTGAAATAGGGCTTTTGTTGTCATTGTATATTGCGGAGATGACTTTTTTCCCCTTGCGCACAACTTTGGCCTGTCGGCCATTGCCCTTTAATATCACGGTGGTTTCATTGTCGGGATCCTCCACCATCTCCTCGCCGACCATATCCTTCCCCAGTGGACGAAACTCGGACTTGCTTAACCTTCGCTCCCTGGGCAAAGCCCCAAGCCATTGCAGGTAGGCGACGGGTATCGATTTGTCAAAACCGTACTCCTCCTCCAGTTCCTCAACCTGTTCCTCACTCATCCCTCCTCCAACCTGTCCGCTGCTTGAGCTCCCTCCCTCGGTTGCCTTCTGGGCCTCCTGCAAGGCCCTTTCCATGGGACCGCCGGGCACAACCCGGGTAATCATGAAGACGATGAAGGTAACTCCCAGCAGTGTCGGGGGTATGAGGAGAAATCTTCGGATGAAATAGTCTCGCATTGGTTGATTAGCAATAAAGCTCCGGAATGGGATTTCAAGAAGGCTTTTCCACGGGACGGGTGCTTGTCATTGGAGAAGAACGTATGCCGTATGGGATCAGTAACCCAAATTGGGCTGGAGCCATTTCTCAGCTTCCTTGACCGATATTTCCTTGCGGGAGGCGTATTCCTCGACCTGGTCCCGGTCAATAAGGCCGACGTTGAAATACTTGGCTTTGGGGTGGCACAAGTAAAGGCCGGAGACGGAACTGGGGGGGTTCATGGCGTAGCTCTCGGTAAGTGAGATGCCGGTGAGTTTCTCGGCATCCAGGAGCCGCCAGAGAGTTTCTTTTTCTGTGTGGTCGGGGCAGGCGGGGTAACCGGAGGCTGGACGGATGCCCCGATATTTCTCCTTGATCATCTCTTCAATGGTAAGGTTTTCGGTTTTGCCGTATGCGCAGAACTCACGGGCCTTCCTGTGGAGGAGTTCGGCAAGAGCCTCAGCCATGCGGTCGCCGAGTGCCTTAACGATGATGGATGAATAATCATCACCGGCTTTCTCGAAAGTCTGGGCGAACTGCTCCACTTCAAAACCCATGGTGACAGCAAAACCTCCAACGTAGTCCTGTAGCCCCGAGTCCTTGGGTGCAACGTAGTCCGCAAGGGAGTGGTGCGGGTTGTCCTGGACCATGTCACGTTGTTGTCGAAGAAAATGGAAGCGATCGAGGATTCCGGTACGGGAATCATCGGTGTAAAGCTCGATGGTGTCGTCTGTGGCGTTGGCGTGCCAGAACCTGAAGATGGCCCGAGGTTGGAATTGTTTTTCTTCGATGATGCGTTGTAGCAGTTTCTGTCCGTCTTCAAGGATCTCACTGGCCTGCGCACCGTATTTTTCGCTTTCAAGAATTTTTGGATAGGCGCCCTTCAGGTCCCAGGCCCAGAAGTATGGGGACCAGTCAATGGCGTTGGCAATATCCTGAAGGGGGAGATTGCTGAAGTCCTGGAGATCTAGATTTTCGGGGGTCGCGATATCAGTTGCGGACCAGTCAAGCTTGAAGCAGTTTTCACGGGCGGCATTAAGTGGAACGAACTTGATTTTGCCGGTTTTCCGCTCAAAACGCTCCCGTTCATCCTGCTGCTTTTCCTTAAGGTCCTGGATGTAGGCCTCACGGCGTTCCGGGCTGAGGAGGTCATTGCAGACTCCGGCGGCGAGGGAGGCGTCAGCGACGTGTAGCACGGCACCGTTGTAGTGCTGGGCGATCTTGACTGCGGTATGGGTGCGGCTGGTGGTCGCTCCACCGATGAGGAGCGGCACTTTGAAGCCCTGGCGTTCCATTTCCTTGGCGTTGTAAATCATCTCGGCAAGCGAAGGCGTGATCAGGCCGCTCAGACCAATTAGGTCGGCTTTTTCCTTGCGTGCTGTTTTCAGGATCTCGTCACAGGAGATCATGACACCAAGATCAATGATCCGATAGTTGTTGCAGCCCAAAACAACGCCGACGATGTTCTTGCCGATGTCGTGGACGTCCCCCTTGACAGTGGCAATTACCATGGTGCCGCGATCGGAGGATGCCGAACTGGCCGCCTTTTCCTTTTCCTTTTCCTTTTCCATGTAGGGGGTGAGCCAGGCGACAGCCTTTTTCATAACCCGGGCACTTTTCACGACTTGGGGCAGGAACATCTTGCCGGCTCCGAAAAGGCTGCCAACGACCTTCATGCCATCCATGAGTGGACCCTCGATGACTTCCAGGGGGCGCGCATGCTGTAGGCGTGCCTCCTCGGTATCCTCGTCAACAAAGTTGGTGATGCCTTTGACAAGGGCATGGGACAGGCGCTCAGCAACAGTTCCCTCCCGCCAAGAGAGATCCTCCTCCTGTTTCTTCCCGGTACTTTGGCCCTTGAACTGTTCGGCGTAGTCGACGAGGAGTTCGGTTGCATCAGGTCGGCGGTTCAGAAGTACGTCCTCCACTTTTTCCAGCAGCTCCTTTGGGATTTCCTCGTACACCTCAAGCATGCCGGCATTAACAATACCCATGTCCAATCCGGCTTCGATTGCGTGATAAAGAAATGCGGAGTGCATGGCCTCGCGCACGGTGTTGTTTCCGCGGAAGGAGAAGGAGATGTTGCTGACGCCTCCGCTGGTCAGGGCCCCGGGGCAGCTTTCCTTGATGGCCCGTACGGCTTCAATAAAGTTGACTGCGTAATCATTGTGCTCGTCGATTCCGGTGGCAACAGTTAGAATATTGGAGTCGAAGATAATGTCCTCGGGCGGGAATCCGGCCTCCTCCGTCAGAAGTTTATAGGCTCGCTGGCAGATGCGGATTTTCTCCTTGAGGGTGGCGGCCTGGCCCTGCTCGTCGAAGGCCATGACAACGGCAGCAGCCCCGTATCGCTTCAGAAGCTCGGCCTGTTTCAGAAAAGTCTCCTCGCCTTCCTTTAGGCTGATGGAGTTGACAATGGGCTTGCCCTGGATGCACTTGAGCCCTGCCTCTATGACTGACCACTTGGAGCTGTCGATCATGATGGGCACCCGCGAGATATCGGGTTCGGCCGCAACCAGGTTAAGGAAGTGGGTCATGCAGGCCTCGCTATCGAGGAGCCCCTCGTCAAAGTTGATATCGATTACGTTGGCCCCGTTGATCACCTGCTGGCGGGCGACGCTGAGGGCCTCCTCAAAATTTTCCTCCTTGATCAGTTTCCGGAACCTGGGCGAGCCGGTGACATTTGTGCGTTCACCCACCATGATAAAGTCCTGGCTGGCACGGTTCTTGGTCCATGGAATGGTGTTCGCCTCCAGTCCACTAAGGCGGGTGGCGGGCTCAACATTGGGCGGAGTTCTTGTGGGCAGGCCCCGGGTCTGCTCAATGATGGCGGCGATATGCTCGGGTGTGGTACCGCAGCATCCTCCGACAAGGTTCAGGAAGCCGCTCTCGACATATTCTCGCAGCAGCCCGCTGGTCATTTCAGGTGTCTCGTCATAGCCGGTTTCACTGAGCGGGTTGGGGAGTCCGGCGTTTGGGTAGCAGCTCACCGGGCAGTCCGCCACCTTGGAAAGTGCCTCAATGTACGGACGCATCTCATTGGCACCGAGTGCGCAGTTAATGCCCACGCTGAGTGGCTTTGCATGGCGGACACTGTGCCAGAAGGCCTCGATGGTCTGACCGGAAAGGGTGCGGCCGGATTGGTCCGTGATGGTAACGGAGAGCATCAGGGGAATATGTTGCCCTGTTTCCTCCGCGAATTTTTCGCACGCGAAGATGGCTGCTTTCAAGTTGAGGGTGTCAAAGGATGTCTCGGCCAGGAGAAGGTCCACCCCACCCTCAACGAGACCGCGCACCTGTTCATGATAGGCATCCGCCAGTTCATCAAATGTGATGTTGCGATGTGCGGGATTGTTGACATCAGGCCCGATTGAGCAGGTGCGGTTGGTTGGGCCGATAGCCCCGGCGACGAAACATTCACGGCCTGGATTTTTAGCCATACACTTGGAAGCGGCCGCTCGGGCAAGTTCGGCGGAGGCCTTGTTCAGGTCAAAGACCGCGTCCTCCAGCCCATAGTCTGCCTGTGCAATGGAGGTGCTGCTGAAGGTGTTCGTCTCAACAATATCTGAACCCGCCTGATAGTAGGCGCCATAGATTTCCTGAATAATATCCGGTCGAGTCAGGCTGAGCAGGTCATTGTTGCCCTGAAGATCCTTCTTGGCATCCTTGAAGAGATTCCCCCGGAAATCCTCCTCCGCCAGTTTGTATCGCTGGATCATGGTTCCCATGGCGCCGTCCAGATACAGGATGCGTTCTGTGAGCAGCGCCTTGATTCGGGCTTCCGTGGCAGAGGGAGCAGGCTGGAGGGGAGTTTCGGGCATAAAACTGGTTTCAGGTTTCCAAGTGGGAAAGGGGCTTTAAATCAATCCTTGATCTGTTGAATGGTCCGCTTTTTCAGGTCTCTCACTTCGTCATCAATCTCCAGCATGGCACTCTTTTGCATTCGGTCTATGAAAAGTATTCCATTGAGGTGGTCCATTTCATGCTGGATGCAACGGGCAAGGAGGCCATCACATGCCAGGGTGTGTGGATTGCCTTCAAGATCCTGGAATGAAATGGAAATCCCGACAGGTCTTTCCACTTCTCCGCGAATACCTGGAAAAGACAGACATCCCTCCTCGCAGAATTCCCTGGGTTTTTCAAAAGAGGTGATGACAGGGTTGGCCAGAAACAGGGGGAGAAGTAAATCCTGGGGGATGGTTTTGCCGTCAAATATGCACTTGATGGGAACTTTCTCAAGCTCCTGGGTGACTTCCACGATGCAAAACTGCAGGGCCTCGCCGACCTGCTGGGCTGCGAGCCCGATACCCTCGGCTTCATGCATCACTGCCAGCATATCACGGGAGAACTGCCTGAGGGGCTCGCCAAAGGTTTTCACCGGCTTGCCTTTCTTGCGCAGGATGTGGTCTCCGTAGAATTTTATTTCCAAAACCATGAATTTCCTGTTTGTAGAGGCAAGGGGTTGTATTGAATCGAATGAATGAACATTTATGGAATTGCAGGAACAAACACCGTCATAGCGGTCGCAACCTTTTGTCCAGACTTATCATTACATGAATTGGCTGAAGTTTACAATGGCGTTGGTTTTAGCTCTTGGTTTTGCCTACCTTGGCTTTAATTTTCCCGCCAATGTCCGATCGGTGGACGAACGTGTCCTTAAATGGGCAGGGAAAGGCACGCAATCGATACAGGACTTGGCGGAAACACGCATGGAGCAGGATTTGGTCAGCCCGGTCAAATTGTTCCTGGATGCAGGCTTGGTCGATATCCCTGCCGCAAAGATCAAGGAAGCCTACAGCCGTCAGTATTATTACCCGTATACGGGCGGTCCAGATGCTCACTTTGCAAATTTCCTGGAGGAAATCGGAGCGGTTGAGGTTGGAATCAGTCTTGCACCTCGTGGTGAGAAAAATCTTCTTTCACCGACTATTTTTCTTCTATTGCGTGAAAAGAACCGTCAAGCAATAGAAAGTTATCTTGCGACATCGGTGAGTCCCGGCATCAAAAGTCTCCTGGAGTCGCGGTCTAGTCCGGGCTTCCAGGATGTTGACCCGGCGCATCCCATTACCGGTGCAGCTTTGGACATGGCTGTACTATCGACCGCGATGCTGATGAAGGGCAACTATTTCGATTCACGACTGGAAAGCTGGCTTACTGAGGAAACCAAACGTGTCATCGAGGGAAACGACATCTCCATTGAGGAAATGAAACGTTTTTACACCGCATTGCTGACTTTAACCGTATATCTCGATTGGGCTCAGCTTAAGGAGCTTGTACGCGAATACAAGGACTGGTACACCTTGGAAAAGACGGTTGTGCTTTTCCGGAACTATGCCGGTTCTTCCTCAGGGTTCAAGCGGCCGACCATCCGGCTGGATGATGTTGGGAAATCTACAGGTGGCCTGCAACAGGTGGAGGAAGTTAAGCCAAGTGACCTGGACAAGGACTATCGGCCCCTTCTTTATTCAGCAATCTTGTTTTCCAGTACACCAGGCAGGGTGGTGGATTATGTGGAAAAGTTCCAGACGGCTGGATTTGCAGATATTAGCAAGGCCATCCTGTTTGGCGCTGACGCGCTGGCATTGCTTTTGGAAAAGCAACAGCTGATTTATGATCTGCCTCCCACCTTGTTCTTTATGGATTTCACCAGTCATTTCCTGGGAAAGTTGCAGATTCCATCTTTTATAGGTTTCGTGGTGGATCATCCCATTCTGGCCATGGTGCTAAAGTTAACCTGCCTCATGTTGGCAGGTGCATTTCTGATTGGTCAGTTCGTCATTGGTCTTGGAGGTGTCAACCTTGGCGACAGAGAGAAATCCTCATGGAACAGTGGAAGGTTCCTAGGCTACGGTTTGGTTGGGGTGGTTTTTTCCTTTCTTGCCGTGGTTTGGGTTGAACCCCTGATTCTGGAAGGATCTCAACCGAGGTTTGACTTTGACGTGGTGAGTCTGTTTAACACCGTGCAAATTGAAGACATGACAAACTTGGCGAATACCGCAGACAAACTTGCTGAAGAAGTAAATCACAACGCAACTGTGGGGATCATAATAGGATTCCTGGTCTTGCAGTTGATTATTTTCATCATCGGTCTTCTGAAGCTCCAAAAAATAAAGAACGAAGCTGGATCCACCGTCCTCAAGCTCCGGCTTCTGGAAAATGAAGAAAACCTATTCGACACCGGGCTTTTTGTCGGGCTCGGTGGAACGGTGATTTCCCTCATCCTACTGAACACTTGGAACCTCAAAGAAGCCAGCCTTGTGGCAGCCTATGCTTCAACTCTTTTTGGGATTCTGTTCGTGGCGATCCTGAAAATTGGTTTTGTCCGGCCTTATCGAAACCTGTTGATTCGCGAGCAGGAAATGATTTTCGAGGAATAGGACTTTATTTCTAACAAATCGCATAACCTGACCGTCCTTATTTTTTAAAGTGCAAGAAATTAGGCGTAGAGAGGAATTAACGAATGAATAAATCGGTTTTGCTTGTGGTCTGCGATTTTCTGGTGCTGAGCCTATTGGCCTTCGTCAAGTTTGAAGCTACTGCTGATGAGGGCGACAGTATCAGTCGTGAGGCACTGGAGGAGGCGAAAAGCCAGAGTCAGTCAGAAGTTGAGTTGCTCTTCGAGTTGTTGAACAAGAAAAACGAGACTCAACAAAAGGAGAACGAGGAGCAGGCGGCAAAACTCGAAGCCGAAAAGGCATCCATTCAGAAGGAACTGCAAAAGAAGGCCTCGTCGCTGGAGCAACAAAATACTGAATTAGACAAGACCCGCAAGGACCTCCAGGACACCGAGAAACTTGCAGCCAACCTCGAGAAGCAGAAGAAGGCACTTGAGGATCAACGCAAGAGCCTCGAGAAGGAAAAGACCAAACTCAAGGAGGAGCGTGATGTCCTTACCGGGGAAAAAAAACAGGCCGTTGAAACCCGATCAGCGCTGCTGAAGGAAGTTCAGGATCTTGAGAGCAAGAAAGCTGTTGTAGGCGAACGTCTCAAGAATATGCAGAACGAGGTGGAGCAGAAAAAGGCTGAGCTTGCCAGTTCAGAAAAAGTACTTGCCAACCTGAATGAGCAGAAGCAGGAGGTGCTGCAGGAGAAGCAGAACCTACAGCTTGCCCTTGCCGAGAAGGGTGCCGCACTTGACAGTACAAAGGGCGTGCTTGCAAAAGCCGAGGGAAACCTGGCCTCTGCCCGGGAAAACATAGAGAACCTACAGGGAGAGAAGGCTGAGATTCAAGGCCGGTTTGCCCGGTCTGAGGCGGAAAAGGCCTTTATTGCCAAGGAGAAGGTCGCACTGGAAAAAGCAACAACTGAACTGGAAAAAGAAGCCCAGGCACTACTTGCCGACAAGGCGAAACTGGAAAAAGAAAAAACGGGTCTTCAGGGGGCCAAGTTAGACCTTGAGAAGAATTTAACCCAGGCCCGACTCGAAATTGATGCAGCCAAAAAAGAGGAGGATCGCGTTCGACAAAGCATTGAGGAGGCCAAAAAGGAAAAGTCACGTCTTCTCGCCGAGAAGGAGAAAATTCTGCAAACCAACCAGAAGCTTACGGATAACATTTCCACCCTTGCGGACCTTTCTGAAAAGAAGGCCGAGGAAATCAAGTCGGAGATAGAGAGGGCGCAACCCCTTAGCCCGAACGCTATTTTCACCCAATTCAAGAACAGCAAGGTTGGCTTGCGGTTTATTGCGGTAACCAAGGGCCTGCTTGGGGCAAAGCAAACGCGACAATACACGGTTCAAAGCACCTTGGTGCGGGACGACAGTGGTGTGTTTGCCATCACGCTGGTCAGGGACACCCCGTTTGAGATTTCCCGTGCCCGTTCAGCCTTGAGCATTGAAGGCACCGTGCAGATGTCTGGGACCAATGTGCCAATCTCCGAAGTGGGCTATTCAAAGGCCGATCCGCGCATACTGCTTGTACCTGTATCCACTGAGGCGGCAAAGGGCTTGCACAATTTTTCACTTGATCCCGACCCTTATCATTTCCCCAAGGCAATCCTGGTCGATCCCCAAGGTTTGGGTTACGGTGAAATAGGCTTTCAAATCCATGCAGATTACGACCAGT
>CAJWSN010000031.1 GCA_913046175.1 uncultured Opitutia bacterium | reverse complement strand
TTGGCCGCAATTGAAATGTCCGATGTCTGCCCCCCGGCGCCGCCTGTTGGTTGGTGAATCATGATTCGACTGTGAGGGAGCGCATTACGCTTGCCAACCGTTCCCGCCGATAGCAACACCGTGCTCATGCTTGCGCAAAGACCGATGCAATACGTGACGACGTCACAGGTAAGAAATGTGATGGTGTCGTATATGGCCATGCCATCCGTCACGCTTCCACCAGGGGAGTTTATATAGAGGTGTATATCTTTCTTGGGATCCTCCATCTGCAGGAAAAGCAGTTGGGCAATGACGGAATTCGCCACATAATCATTGATTGGCGCACCAATGAAAACGATGCGGTCCTTGAGTAAACGGCTGTAAATATCCCAAGAACGCTCGGTGCGGCCGTCCCGTTCAAAAACGTAAGGAAGTGGCTGGTAGGACACGATGGTCGGAAAAGAAAAGATTTTTCGATTTAAAAGAACGTGTAAGTATGCGGATTCAGGCCAAAATTTAAAGCCTAAAATCCACCTCAGTCTTTCGCCTCGTCTTCCCCATGATCGTGGGAATGATCCCCATCATCGTGGGAATGATCCCCGTGTTCATGCCCATCACAGCAATCCTCGCCCTTGATGTCGTGCAAAATGGAATGCAAGCTCTTCTCAGCAAGAATGTCATCCCGGATGTTCTGGATGCTTCCGGGATCTTTTTTCAATTCCTTGGCCAAATCCTCAACAGGAACCTGGCGTCGCTGGGCCTCCTGAAAAACCGTGGCATGAATCTCCCGGTCCTCAACTTCCAGTTTCTTGTCTTTGGCGTGCTGCAGGAGAATGTACCGCAACTTGATTCGATTCCTTGCACTATCCTCGGCAGCGGCGTGTAACTGCTCCTTGTGCTCCTCAAGTTGATCCTCCGATATTCCCTGCTGAAAGTTCGTATTGACCAGGTCTTGAAGGATGGCCTGTGTCTCCTGCTCATGGATACTTTCCGGGATGGGAAAATCTGCGCGTTCCTGCAAGGCCTTGCCCAATTGTTGACGATGATCGGCCTGTACCTGATCCTTTTTCTGCTGTTCCAGGTTTGTGCGCACACCCGTTGCAAGCTCGTCCTTGTCCTTGACCCCAAAACCTTGGAAGAAAGCCTCGTCCATTTCCGGCAGGATTCTTTCACGAACCTCCTCAACCGTGATGTGGTAACTCGCCTGCTTCCCTGCCAGGGCCTCAATTGCAAAATCCCCGGCAAACTCATGCTCCACATCCTTTTCATCCCCAGCCTGCATCCCTACAAGCCCTCGAATCACCGCTTCCACGGAAGGCACACCCTCCTGCGGTTCACCTGCCTCCTCCCATGTTGAGGATTGTTTGCCCAGCAATGGTTGATCAGGAGCAAGCTCTGCCACCATCTGATCTCCAACCCGACCCTCGTAGGAACACTTCACATAATCTCCGGCTTGTGCGGAACGTTCCACTTTCTCAAAGGATGCCCTGTCAGTCAGCAGGCGCTTGATGGTCTGTTCCACCTCATCATCGGTGACATCCGTGGAACCCGTCTCCAACTCAACATCGGAAACATCAGGAACAGAGACCGATGGCTTTGAGTCGATGGTGATCTTGACCTCGGAATCCACACCGGCGCTGAAATCATTGCCCTCAAAGTTAAGTACATTCACGACCTCCAGCTTGCTCTCCTTGACCGCCTCCTGAAATGCACTGCCACTGAGGCGCTTTGACAGCTCCGCATCTATATCCTTGCCAAATTTTGCGCGCAGCAGGTGCTCCGGAGCCTTGCCCTTCCGAAAACCCTTGAGGTTGGCCTGCTGAAGAAATTCCTTGAGGATTTTCTTTTCCACACGGGAAACCTCATCCCCGCTTACCTCGACAAGTAGTTGCTTGCGCGTCTCGTTGATATCTTTGATTTCTACCTTCACTTGAAGAAATACATGAATGAAATTACCTGAATTGTGGAGTGAAAACCCTTATGGCCTGAAAGACTGCCCACCCGGGATTGAGCGAGTTAGAAAAGCCTTTTTGCCAAGGGTGTCCAGCGAGAACTTCAGCGGAAATCGATGGTAATCAACGCTTGGGGAAAACGATCGGATCATATTCAACCGAGTCAACGATTTCCATTTCCCGAACCAGGGCCATGGCCTCCTCCAGTTTCCCAATCCCAATTTCTCCAAGACCCACAATCACAATACCCTTCTTCCTGAAGTGTTCGCGGGTATGAAGTTGATGTACATGGAGTCGTACCCTGAACTCCTCTATTTGAATCCCCTCCTTCAAGCGAACAACCAGACGGTCTGCCGCAAGATATTGCAGGACGGGTTCATCACCAACACCGGCAGCAGAATGTTGAACTTCTTCAATCAGGACAAATGCGTAGTCACTCGAGAATTGCAGGATCCAGCTTCGGGAGTGAGGCTTTCCAGCATCTGCTTCAGTTTCCTTAAAGTGAAGAATCCTCCCCTGCTGCAACTTGTCATCCACATTCTTAGGGAGTGGTTGGGCCCAAGAAGGTATTGGTGCAGACGCCTGCTCGTCCTTTTCCGCCTTGGCCGCATTGCGACGACTCAACAGGGCACCGACCAGCAAACAACCCATCAATGCGCCAATCCCGAAGGTGACCAGGCGTTCATTGTCCGACAGTCTCATCAGGTGGGTGTTGCTGACGCTGGAACTTTGCTCGACGTTGCCGGAATTTTTCTGCTTTCTGCAATGCTTTCCATAAAATTAACTCCATGTAGCAAAAGGAATGGTCACCGCCCGCAAGGAAATTCGCGTACGTTATGCCGAAACCGACATGATGGGCATCACCTATCATGCCAACTACTTTGTATGGTTCGAGACCGCACGAATACATCTGTTGAACACCATTGGCATCTCGTATAGAAACCTGGAAAAAACAGGTTACATGCTGCCGGTGATTGAATGCCATGCCCACTTCCACCATCCTGTTACCTTTGACGACCTCGTGATTGTGCAGGCGACCCTGGATTCATCGTTGGCCGCAAGCTTTCGCATCGATTACGTGGTTACGTGCGGGGAGCAAAAAATTTCCACAGGCTACACGGTTCACGCATTTGTTGATGAAAGCGGTGCTGTCACCCGACCGCCGAAATCCTTCCTGAATGCAGTTGGGGCAAATGCCCAGGCAAAGCCCTGATTGCAAAAGGGGCCTCAATCACTCCTTAAACGAACCAGTTCACGGTAACCCCGGATTACATGCTCAACGATCTCCGGTATCCCCCGATGGTCAGTGAGGACGGAAGCCTGCGCTTGAGAATAATACGGTTGGCGTTCCTCCAGCATCTCACGAATGCGCGCCTGAGGGTCTTCAACCTGAAGGAGAGGACGTTTCGTGTTTCCGCTCGTTCGCTTGAGGATGGTTTCTACTGAGGCGTGGAGACAGAAAAGGATCCCCTTGGACTTCAGGAGGGTCGCCATTCCTTCCTGGGTGACCAATCCGCCGCCGCAAGAAACAATACAACCGAAATCGGGATGACCGGTTTTGATGAAAGTACTCTCCAGTTGACGAAAATGTGTCTCACCATGTGTATCGAAAATCTCTGTAATGGACATGCCGGATTCACGGACAATTTCATCATCCACATCAATATGTTGCATGCCCAATCGATGAGCCACACGACGACAAATTGAGGATTTGCCGGTACCCATGAAGCCAATCATGTACAGGTTTGGCCAGTTTGCAGGGGAACTGGGTACATCAACACTCACTCCTCCTCCTTCTTTGCGGAGTTTGTCCCCTTGCCCGTCGATGGGCTTTTCGGTTGGATAACTCCTCCGGTTTCTTCCGCTTCATTCAAGGAACTGTCAATCGATTGAATCGTTTCAATCAATACCTCGTTTTCCGGCAGGGTTCCATCAATTGCAATATCATCCCTCTCAATCAAGGGCTTGGCTATGCTTTGCAGAAGACGATTGGCTTCTCCCCTTGTGACGGAATCCATTAATTCAACCCGCGCCCTTTCGCGATCACTCTTGTCAAGTTCTTGACGGAAATGCTTCCCGAACTTGTCAGAAATCCGGCTCAATTGTTGATTTTGTTCCCGGATGCTCCGGTGGGGCAACAAGGTTTCGTTGATCGTCGAGGAAGAGGATGAAAGAACGTCAAAATCCTCCAACATTGATGAGATGTCCTCACCCTCTTCTTTCTCTTCATCCTGCTTGTCCAAGACAGTCGAGAACACAAGGTACATTGAAACCAAAAGAAGGATCATCAATATTACCCCGCGTAAAACCGCAAACTCCTTCATCAGCTTCCTCTTAATCCCAAAGCTCGCGCAACTGCTCGAATTCCATGCTCAAGCGGTTCAGTTTTTCTTCCAGTGAAAAAACTCGTTCCTCCAGTTCGTCAAACCTTTCGGTGCTTACTCTGGGTGTCCCCTTAAATGCAGTTGGCAATGCGGAGCCACTGTCAGGTAACTCCAGGGGATATTCACCAAGCAATTGATGGTATCTGGGCTCTTTTCTCCCATGTGAGGGGGGAATCAATTTGACCAAGGGTTCATCCCGCCCAACAAGACCACCAAGCACCTCATCAACTTCCTCCGGGGACTCAAAACGATAAAGCCTTTCTGAACGCGTACGTAATTCCCCGGTTGTCTGTGGTCCCCGAAGGAGAAGAATCCCCAAAAGGGCAGCCTCCTCTTCCTCAACACCGAGGGTGCTCTCAGCACGATGCTGGAATTTCGGTGTGCGGGCACCTGCCTGGTCAACACGATGAACCAAACGCTTGGCACGCAGGCCCTCGATTGCTTCCATAACCTCAGATTCCTCCAGCTCAGTCACCGGCAGGCGACTGGTCTTCTGGTTGCAGCCAAGGGTTAGGCTGTTAAGCGAGAGAGGATAGGAATCCGGAACCGTCTTCGCTTTTTCAATCAGGCAGCCGAGGACACGACCCTCCTCAAAAGTAAGCAATGGTTCCGATTCCTCCCCACCGGATTTAGATGCGTCCACGGATTCATCAGGTTCCAGGGGTGGCATCGAGGCAGCCTGCTGGGGTTGAGGTTCCACCGAATCCGGTTCGGGAAGAGTTACAGGAAGTTCCCCACTGGGCTTGTAGTCACTGCCAGAGGTGGGGGAAATGGGGGTGTAATCAAAATCAACCATGGGTACATTCTGGCAGCCTATTCGGAGAAACCCCAGAGTTTTCGATCCCGGATCAATTCTGCGACCACAACCGGGACATCCGCTTCCCAGGTTCTGTCCCCCTGCTGAATCTTCTGGACGGTATTTCTCGAGAAAATCTTCAGGCAGTCAGGATCAAAGCCGGAAATAGACTCCAGAAAACCGTTGTCCATCAAGTAGTTGTAGAGGGGCTGTAAATGTGTTTGCGGATGAAACGTGTTTGCAGTGATCACAGACTGACCTTCCAGGTCCTCAGATTCCTGCCTGACAAAGGACTTCAGGTTCCGAAGCTTGGAATAGTTTTCAAAACTCTGAAGGGTCATCGGGTAGATAAACAACTTGACCGACTCCTTGAACAAACGGCCAAAAGATTCCAGGATGCCACCATCCAGGTGCTCGTAATAGTCCTCGTTGAATATGTCAGCCAGATTACTGATGCCAACCACGATACCAATCTGCTTTTGTGTATATCGCCGGAAATAGGCACTTAAACGGTAGTACTCAAGATAGTCGGATATCAGGACGAAATGTCCCAGGGAGGTCAAGGCATCCACACGGGCCAGAAAATCAGTCAGGTCGATTTCCCTCTGCCCCCCCAGAGAGTTCAGGTTGAGTTCGAAAAGGATCATCACATCTTCAGCCTCAACCTCTGAATCCTCAATGAATCGCTTCTTGGCACACTCAAGCATGTCAAGATTGACCTTGTTCACCGGCTGGAATGTGCCACGTTCCAGGAGAACTGACTTTTTATATAAAAGCTCGGCGGGTTGCTGCGCCTTGCCCTGGGAATCGAACATCACGGCATTGGTCAACCCCTCCTGTACAAGTTGAAGGCTCAGGAGTCGATTGTCCACCTTCTCAAAGCCAGCCCCCAGGAACTGTATCATGTCAACCTCGATCCTCTCCTTCCCAAGGTTGTCAGCCAGGGAACGTATGAAACTTCCCGGATCGTCATGCAGGTGAAACGCACCATAAACCAGGTTCACTCCAAAAATCCCAAGCGCATCCTGCTGCTGCAGGTTGAACTTATCCAGCATCCGGACATGGATGATGATGTCACAAGGATCCGCCATGGGTTGAAGTTGAAACCGAATCCCCATCCAGCCGTGACACTCCCCCTTCCCGTGGAAAGCCATGGCAGCCACCGTGTTGGCAAAGGCAAAGAAAGTGCTGTCTCCCCCCCTTGTTTCCGTCAATCGCTCCCGGAGAAGGGTATATTCGTGCTCAAGCATCTGGATCAACCGTCCCTGCGAGACATATCGTTGCGCCTGACCATAAATCTCGTCACTGAATTTCATGTCATAGGCCGAGATGCTCTTGGCCACCGTCCCCGCCGTGGCCCCAGCCTGAAAAAAGTGCCGGACCACCTCCTGACCCGCCCCAATCTCTGCAAATGTCCCGTATTTTGAAACATCAAGGTTGATGGCCAGTGCCTTCTCATTTGTTGATATGGTATCCTCGCTCATGGTTTCCCAGCCTTGCTGCAAACATTCAAGCTTTCGAAATGGAAATTAATAATTGAAAACAAATTGAAAGCCAACACGCTCATTCCGCAACGCTTTTTACGCTTTGCGAAAGTAATTCAGCACGACTCCTCACTGTATGCGTTCATTTCTTTTATTGGTTCTACGGCAGGCAGCTGCCCAGGTATTGGTCGGCATGATCCTGATGGGATTTCTGTTTTTCCTGTTCGTTGTCATTGCCATGAATTGGTCGACATCGGAGATTGAAGTTTCCAAGAGGTCAATTCTGGTCTTGAATCTGAATACCAACATCCCTGACACCCCGGATCAAATGAGTCCGGAAGATGTCATGCTTGAGGCGATTCAGGGATCGGGAACTCGCAATTTGCACCTGTACAAGATTCTGGAGAATCTGCGCGAGGCTGGACAAGACTCCAGAATCAAGGGGCTTTTCCTCCATGGGAACCTCGTATCCATCCAGGGTGGTTCAGGATACCCCGGCCTGCGGGAAATCAGGGGGGCCATACGGGACTTCCAGAAAACAGGTAAGCCTGTCTATGCGTACACGGTGACTCCTGACCCAAGAACCTATTATCTTATTTCATGTGCAGATCACCTGATAATGAACCCGTTTGGCGACCTGACACTGAACGGCCTCTCAACGGAGGTCACTTTCTATGGGCGGGCCATGGAAAAATTTGGAATCGGCATACAACCCATCCGTGTCGGCAGGTACAAGTCAGCAATCGAGCCATTCACACGTGAAAAATTTAGCGAGGAGGGACGCGAGCAGATTCAGGAATTAATGGACGATCGATGGGCATCCATGCTTGGGCAGATTTCAGAAAACCGGGGTCTCCAGCCAGGGCGTCTTGAGGAACTTCTGGAGACGAACTATCATTTCTCCCCGGAAGATGCTCTGGATGCAGGTCTGGTTGATGAAGTGGGAACCCGGCACGAGGTTGTGGCAAAACTATTAAAGGAAGGAGCCAGGGACAAGCATTCAGGAACCTTTCGGCAAGTCAGCCTCCCCGAGTATGCACAAAGCCAGGGCGCGGATGGCCAATCGTTCAATTCAGGCAAGTCCACTGTTGCCGTGGTCTATCTGGAGGGGACAATCGTCGAGGGTGAAAGCACATCAGGTTTCGCCGGATCCACCACGATTCACCGCCAATTGAGCCAACTGAAAAACCGGGAGGAAGTGAAGGCTGTCGTCCTGAGGGTCAATAGTCCAGGAGGCAGCGCCACTGCATCCGAAATCATGCAACAGGCCATCCTGAACCTCAAGCAAAGCGGAAAGACGGTCGTGGTTTCCATGGGTGCAGTGGCCGCGTCCGGAGGTTATTGGGTAAGTGCTCCTGCAGAAAGAATCCTCGCCCAACCGGAAACCGTCACGGGTTCCATTGGCGTGTTTGGGCTTCTTCTGGACATCCAGAAACTTGGCGGGAAATTGGGGTTGACCTGGGACTCCGTGAGCTCCTCCGAGCATATAAACCCCTACACCATCGCCAGACCCAAGACGGAGGAGGAAATCGCCTTCATCCAGGAACTGGTGGACAGAATTTACAAAACTTTTATCTCCAACGTGGCCAGGTTCCGGGACTTGGATCTGGAGGTGGTCGAGGAAATTGCACAAGGCCGCGTCTGGTCGGGCCTCAGGGCTCTGGACAACGGCCTGGTGGATGAAATTGGTGGACTGGTTCAAGCCATTGAGGCGGCAACTGACCTCAGTGGGATTGGAGCGGATTACAGACTGGAACACCACCCAAGTGAAATGAGCGGGATGGAACTCCTGACTGAAATGCTTGGAGAACCCCGCTCCAAAGCCAATTTAACCTCCCCCGTGAAGACCAGCCTACTGAGACTGCAATACCTGCTGAAGCATTTGAATGCATGGAACGACCCACGAAATATTTACATGATCCTACCCTTCCAGTTTGAATAGTCTTCCCATTCTATTCTGCATGGCCGGACGAACTAGAAATGAAACCCATTACCCTTATCCGTGATTGTGAAGCCACCATCATTCCTTCTGGAGAAGAGGTCCTCCTCCAGAAGGACAGCACCTATTCCATCAAGCAGGCACTTGGGGAAAGCGTAACCCTCGCCAATGAAATGGGCTTGTTCCGGGTCGCCAAGGAAAACCTGGAGGCCCTGGGTGAAGCTGGAGAAACACTGCGTTCCGAACTGGAAGCACAACAACTGAAAACCCCGAAGGATGACACCAACGAATTCTCCGAGGATCAACTCTGGTCAGCCATGCGGAACTGCTTCGACCCTGAAATTCCCGTTAATATCGTCGATCTGGGACTCATCTATGACCTGCAACATCAGGCACTGGAGGAGGGACTGCATGAAGTCCATGTCAAGATGACGCTTACTGCACAGGGTTGCGGGATGGGACCCGTCATCGCCGAGGATGCACGACAAAAACTTGAGGCCCTCCAAACCGTTCAGTCAGCCAACGTGGAAATCGTCTGGGACCCTCCATGGAACCCCCATATGATATCTGCAGAGGGCCGAAAGGCGCTGGGCATGGAATAGCCTGGTGCGAGTCGCACGGCAGACTCCTTCACCCACAACATGCCGGCAAATCCACAATTTTCGGCACCTCACAATTGGGGCGGGCAACGAGTCCATCATAAGGTTCCTCGGGAAATGGTTTCTCCGCATTTCCACCTTCAACAAGGAAAGCATCACAAATCCCAAAGAACTCAGGAGACGCGTGGGCCCGACGCATTTGGTAAAGAAACCGGCCCTCCTCATCCACCCCAAGACCGATAAAGTTCAGGAACTTCTTCAATCGTCCCAAATGTGCCTTTTCCGGGATTCCTTCGCTCCACGTTGCCCGATGCAAGTCATCAATGTACCCGCGAACATCCTGAAGGGTCGGCTTAAACAATTCCTGTCCCCGCCAATACTGGCGAAGTTGGGTGAAAATCCACGGGTTGCGGATCGCTGAGCGCCCAATCATGACACCATGGCATCCTGTGTAGTCCAGCACTTTCCTCGCCTTGGTTACGGAGGTGATGTTCCCATTGGCAAGAACCGGGCAGGCAAGCCGGTCAACCGCCTCACGAATGTAAGTGTAATCCACCCGGCTTCGGTAGGAATCCTTAACCGTGCGGGCATGAAGACTGAGCAGGTCAACATCGTGCCTGCGCAGAATGCTGATTAAATCATCAAAGTGACGGGTATCCTCGAAGCCCGTGCGCATCTTGACCGTGAAAAGGCCATCCACTTTCTCCCTAAGCATGCCCACGATCCGGTCAATGGCTGTTGGATCCCGCAAGAGCCCGCCCCCCACGTTTTTTCTGTAAACCTTTGGGGCCGGACAGCCCAGGTTAAGGTCAATTCCAGCAATCGGGAAAGGTTTCAAGGCATCGACCGTTCGTGCCAGGTCAGACAGGTTCTCACCTATCAGTTGAGCAAAGACTGGTCGTTCCGTCCGGTTGTCGGTTATCGAGAGCAGGACGCTCTTCTCAAGGGTCGAACTTGAATGTACACGGAAGAATTCCGTAAAAAAATAGTCGGGTGGCCCATGACGTGCCACGACATCCATAAAAGGCTTGTTCGTCACGTCCTGCATTGGAGCCAGGGCGCTGGGCGGAAGACCGGGAATTATGGGATCCGGCAGGGCCTTCATCGTGAATCCTCACAGACAGGATCAACCCTGCTGCTTCATGATGCGTTCAAGAATCTCCGTCATGTCCTCAACCGCCTCAAACACCTCACGAGTGACAAAGATCGGCAGGCCTTCCTGCAAGGCGAGTGCCATTGAGTCACTTGGACGTGCATCCAGTTCAAGGATTTTCTTCCCCAGTTCATTGTCCATTTTGAAGAGGAGACGAGCAAAATAGGTGCCCTCATCCACATTGTTGATGACCACCTTCTTCAACGACGCACCAAAGCCTTTCAACATCATCCCAATGAGATCGTGCGTCAACGGACGTTCCCGCTTAACCCCCTCCATCGTCATCGAAATCACATTGCCAATCCCCTGGTCCACGTAGATGACAAAGGTCTTTTCATCATTTCCAAGAAAGACTGCAGATCCACTGTGAGTCGGCATGACTCCCTTGATGCTGACTTCAAGATGCTCGCTTTCCATGATCCATACAGGTGCAAGAAATAGACGCTTCCGCAAGAAAATGAAGGTCCAGACAGGCATGAATAACCCAATTTCAACCA
>CAJWSN010000030.1 GCA_913046175.1 uncultured Opitutia bacterium | reverse complement strand
GACCACGGGCATTCCATTGCCATCGGCATGAGCATGAACGAGTGCATGGCCGAGCTCTACGGCAAACATACCGGCTGTTCCAAGGGGAAAGGTGGCTCAATGCATTTTTTCGCCCCGGACAAAAGATACTGGGGGGGGCACGGCATTGTGGCTGGGCAAACTCCATTGGCCGCAGGGATTGCCTTCGCACTCAAGCATCAAAAACGAAAGGGCGCATGCCTTTGTTTCATGGGGGACGGCGCCACCAACCAGGGCCCGTGGTACGAATCGCTGAACCTTGCCGCACTCTGGAACCTCCCTGTCGTCTACATAATTGAAAACAACGGCTTCTCCATGGGCACTGCTGAAAACAGGCACAGTACCGGCACACCCCTGGCCCGCCGCGCCGAAGGATATGATATAGACTGGACCGTCTGCCTTGGACATGATGTCTACGCGGTACGGCACCATGTCGATGAAGCCTTAAAGCTCGCCCATGAAAAATCACGACCCACCGTGCTCGAGATCATGACCTACCGCTATCGGGGACACTCTGTTGCTGATGCCGACGACACCTATCGGACAAAGGAGGATATAAACGAGTACAGGAACAACAAGGATCCCATCAACCTTTTCAGGGCACACCTTCTCAAAGAGGGCATCACGGAAGAGGAAACCCTCAATGAAATCGACGCAATTGCCAAGGACGAAGCCCTTAAGTCCACCGAGTTTGCCGAACAAAGCCCTTTCCCCCCAGCCTCTGATATCCAGGCCGATGTCTACTGGGAAACAGACAACCCTGAAGAACGTACCTCCCGGGGCACACTATTTTTTAATTGAGCCCCGGCATTCACCATAATACCGAGAAAATCACCTGCCGTCATGCCTGTCATCACCTACCGCGACGCCATAAACCAAGCCTTGGCCGAGGAGCTCCAACGCGATCCAAATGTCTTGATCATGGGCGAAGAGGTTGGCCAATACAAAGGGGCCTACAAGGTAACCCGAGGCCTTCTAGATCAGTTTGGCCCGGATCGGGTTCTTGACACACCGATCAGTGAAGCTGGCTTTACGGGACTTGGCATTGGCGCTGCCATGATGGGATTGCGCCCTGTCGTGGAATTCATGTTTTGGAGTTTCTGTTACGTGGCGTTCGACCAAGTATTCAACAACGCAGCCAACATCCGCTATATGTCTGGCGGACTCATCAATATTCCCATCGTCTTCCGGGGACCTGCCAATGGAGGCACCAATGTAGGTGCCACCCATTCCCACACGCCGGAAAACTTTGCCGCCAACACGCCTGGGTTGAAGGTCATATGCCCAGCGACGCCTTATGACGCCAAGGGGTTAATGAAGTCGGCAATACGTGATAATGATCCTGTCTTTGTCATGGAAAACACGGTTCTCTACGGCAACAAAGGGGAAGTCCCGGAAGAAGATTACGTCATCCCAATGGGTGTGGCTGAGGTGAAACGGGCAGGAACGGATATTTCCCTCATTGCACATGGCCGTTGTGTGATATTATGCCTTGAGGCAGCAAAAGCCCTCGCTGATGAGCATGGAATAAACGCTGAGGTAGTGGATATTCGCTCCATACGTCCGCTTGACGAGGAGACAATCCTCGAGTCCGTTCGCAAGACCAACCGCGCTGTTCTGGTTGAGGAAAACAAACCTTTTTGCGGCGTGGACGCTCAAATTTCACACATCATCCAAGACAAGGCTTTTGACTATCTGGATGCACCGATCAAGCGAGTTTCATCCATTGATGCCCCTCAAATCTACAGCATGCCCCTGGAAAAACTCCAGATTCCCAGCGTCGAACGTATAATTGAAACCGTTCTGGAGATCACCTGAGCATTCCACCAATATCAGCCTTAACATTATTTCCCTTAAAGCTATGCCCAACATTATTGAGATGCCCAAATTGAGTGACACCATGACGGAAGGAACCGTTGTCAATTGGCTCAAGAACGAAGGCGACAAGGTCGAAAATGGAGATATCCTTGCCGAAATAGAGACGGACAAGGCCACCCAGGAACTCGAATGCTTTGATGATGGATTCCTCTTGAAAATCTACATCCCAACCGGGGGAAAAGCTCCCTGCGGCAAACCTATTTGTGCAATTGGGGAGGAAGGGGAGAAAGCGCCGAAATTTGAGGTCACACCGGAGGCCAAACCTGCCTCTAAAGAAGCGGACCCTGAACCATCCCCGAAGGAAACCGAAGAGGAGGGGGAAGCCCCGGAACCCAAGTCGAATGATAAGACTGCCCCCAAGGACGCCAGCAAGTCGAAGAAAAGCGCCCCAGCCAAAGCGACTGCAGAACCCAAGGGGAAACCAACAAAGCCACCAGCGCCTAAGCCGGCCTCCAGTAGTTCAAGCCAGCGGCTGCTTGCCTCACCTCTTGCACGCAGGATCGCGGAGGAGGAGGGGATTCCACTGGACGTAATAAAAGGAAGCGGCCCAAAAGGACGAATCGTGAAGTCTGATGTCCTCGCCGCCAAGGAGCAAGGGGTAATCGGAAGTGCAGCAGCAGTCATCCCTGCCCTGGAGGAAAAGCTTACACCAATTTCCAACATCCGGGAGGTAATTGCCAAACGCCTTCTGGAGTCCAAGACACAGATTCCCCATTTTTACATTGAGAAGGAGATTGATGCAACGCCGCTCCTGCAGGTAAGGGCTGCCATCAACGACAGGTTTAAGAAATACGGTCAGCCTTACAGGTTTACAGTCAACGATTACATCCTCAAGGCTGCCGCTGAGGCATTACGTGCCGTGCCAGGGATGAACGCCTCCTGGGAGGGAGATCAAATCCACCAGCATGGATCGATTCACCTCGCCTTTGGTGTTGCCCTTGAAGATGGCTTGGTAACCCCGGTCATTCGCGAGGCCGAAACCAAGGATCTTCTGGCCATCAGCCGCGAAGCCCGGGAACTTATCGACAAGGCTCGATCGAAAAAGCTAACCCCGGAGGAGATGAGCGGCTCCACATTCACTGTCACCAATCTCGGCATGTTTGGTGTCGACAGCTTCTACGGAATCATCAATCCACCCAACGCAGGAATTCTATCTGTCGGCGGGGTGTTCAATAAACCCGTCGTTGATGCCAACGAAAACATCATTGTAGGCAAACGAATGACCCTTGGGCTCAGCTGCGACCACCGAACGGTTGACGGTGCCATTGGCGCCCTTTTCCTTCAGGCCCTTTCCGAAAACCTGGAGGTGCCCTCCCTGATGTTTGTGTAGCCGACCCTTATGGGTGGGCCAGACCAAGCTACTCCCCGGCCCGGATACGGGCATCTTTCAATATCGCCTCCAGCAATTCCTCAACCGAGGCCCTGGTCGCATCTTTCACGAGCTGAAGGCTGGAGGGAGCGGCCACCGGGTCACTGCCAAAAACATAAAACTTGATTTTTGGCTCAGTGCCACTCGCCCTGACGGCAAAGCTGTAGCCACCATCCAGTTCCAGAAAGAAAAAGGTTTCCCGGGGGATTTCCTTGCCATCTGCATCCCGATGACCTCCTGCGGCAAAATCCTTGACTGCTGAGACCGGCCGACCGGCAAGGGATTTGGGAGGACTGTCCTTGTATGAATTGAGAATAGCCTGAATCATTCCGGTACCCGTCGCACCCTCATAATATAGATTTCCAAGTTTTTCAAAAAAGAACCCGTACTTGAGATAAATCGCGTCCAGGTATTGCAGGTAGGACTCACCGCGCCCCTGCAACCACGCACCCATTTCGCAGAACATCGCCGCCGCCGCATTGGCATCCTTGTCACGCACTCGATCACTGGCCAGGTAACCGTAGCTCTCCTCACCTCCAAACACATAAAAGGTGCTGTATTGCAGGAGGAGCTTCACTCGTTCTTCTGCCGGGGTGGCATCATATTCCAAGGCGGCACCCGTAGCCTCGAGGAATTTTTCCCGCAATTGCTCCTCATAAAGCCGGAGTTTCTCACCGATCCACTTGAAGCCGGTCAGGGTGTTGATCAACTTCAGTCCGTGTGCCTTCGCTATGGCCTCCTGCAAGGGGGTGGTGACAAACGTTTTGATCAAGGCCGCGTTCGGGGTTCCCTCCTGAGGAAGAACCCCGCATTCCTTGAGCAGGGTCACACGATATTCGGCCAGCATGGAGCCAATCATATTGCCTGTCAGCAAGACCATTTCGCCATCCGGGCCCCGAACGGCAACACCCATCCTGTCAGCATCCGGGTCTGTCCCGATAAGCAGGTCCGCACCCTCGGCCTTTGCCTGGTCAAGGCCCATCTGCAAAGCCTCCACATTCTCGGGGTTTGGGGAATCAACAGTCGGGAAACCACCATCCATTCCCGCTTGTGCCTCCACCTCTGAAACTTGCACGCCCAAATCCTTCAGCAGTGGAGCAGAAATAACTCCCCCAGTTCCATGGATTGAGGTAAAGACCACTTTGGGCGGATGCTTTTGAATTAGCCCCGCGTTGGCGAGGCTCGCCTTTACGGAATCCTGATAGGCTGTGTCAACTGTTGACGGCAGAATGCACACCCTGGAAAGGTCCTTTTCAAGGTACTGGGCCACCACTCCCCAGTCCACCAGTTGTACCGCCTTGATGATCCCTTCTGCATGGGGGGGCACAATCTGGGCGCCATCCTCAAAATAAACCTTGTATCCATTGTCATGCGGAGGATTGTGGCTGGCCGTAATGACGATCCCTGCATGCGCCCGGATATAACGAACCGAAAAACTCAGGTGTGGAGTCGAACGCGGCCCATCGTAAATCTGCGCAATGCCACCCAGCTTCGCCCAGACGGAGGCCGCCAATTCACAGAAATGCCGTGAAAAATACCGGACGTCATGAGCAATCACCAACAAAGGAACCTCGTGGCCTCGTTCTGATTCCTGTAGATAACCTTGCACATAATGAAAGAGTCCAATTGTTGCCTTCAGCAGGTTGAAATCATTCAGGTAGCTGGCCCCAACTGCGGGACGCACCGGTTCACGTCCCTCCCCCTGCTCGAAGGAAGTCGTAACCTTGCCCACCGTCCGTCCGCGCATCCCCCCGGTCCCAAACGCGAGGTTCCTGTAAAAACGGTCGTTGATCTCCTCCCACGCACCTTTTTCCACCAATTCACCAAGGCTGGCCAGTGCCCATTCTGGCAGGAAACCTCCCTGGAGCCAGTCCAATAGAATTTCACGGGCGGAACCCAGCAATAAGTCACCTGCAGCAGGCAGTTGCTCTATTATTTGTTCTTGTTTTGGCATGGCTTAGCCAAAGTAAATTCCTTCCTGCAGGGAGGGTTTCGTATCCATGCCCCGCCAGCGTGCAGCAAACTCCTCCCCAGTCTGGGCAAACACGGGACTAACCTCCACAGTTTCCAACCCGGAGACATTCTCCCCCACCGACGCCAGCCACCGCAGAAACTGTGAGGACTGGTCCCGCTTCGATGTCTCGGCTGAATCCTCCCCCTGCGCGTTCTTTATGGGACTGAATTCATCCTCGCGCCGCGTCTCAATAATGACCGACTTCCCCGCAAGTGGAAGGGAATCAAAAATAAACATCTCAAACTTGACCCCGTTCGGCTCCATGGGTTGTACAGGATTGCCCGCCTCGTCAATGCAAGGCACTTTCTTGTGCGCAAAGTGAAAAGGCAGTGCAAGGCCCTCTTCAGCCCCGCCACCAACACGGGCGGCAAAATCAAGGCTCAGGATGTGGATCGCTATGCTCCCGGCAATATACAGCAATTCCCCCGAACGAGGGTTTATCTTTTCCTGCAGTTCCCCAGGAAGGTCGCTGTACTCAACCACCACCTGACGTCCGTTCTTCACACAAAAATGCCCCACCTTTTCATGCGCATGAGCCTTGGGGACCATCTTGCTTGAAATGTCCGCACCTTCCCCCAGGTGAAAGCCGATGAACCCTGGATCGATGCATTGCACCAAAGGGTTGTCCACTTGAAAATAGGAGATCGTGTCCACCCCAAGGGAACGTAGCCTTTCTACATTGCCACTCCGCACCAAGGCCCGTAAGGAACCTCCGTGCCCGTCTGGATTCATCGCAATCCGACCACGGCCAGACATCAGGATTTTGCCATTTCCATCCACGGCTGGCATGAGTCCCTGCGTGAAAAAATGCACCTGTTCCTTCTCAAGGCCGAAATAATTAGAGGTTTCAAAAAACTGCCGGGTCTCCTTGTCATTCTGGACGCTCGTCATGATCAGCCATTGTATCTGCCCGCCAAACCGTGCCCCAGAGGCAAAAATCTTCTCGGCAAAAACCTGAAAGAGGGATTTCCCCATCACAGGGGTCGCGGGAAACGTGCCCTTGGGTCCATCAAACCCAAGGCGTGTCCCCTGCCCTCCGGCCACCGTGAAAGCAGCTACGCGCCCTGCACGCAAGGCCTCCTCACCCAAGGCCCTCGCCTCCACCCAGGGCTCTTCATCGCCGCCAGAGGCAGGGTGAGGAATATAGGGCGCCGGCTTAAGTCCCGAAAAATCAAGATCCATGGAATCCCTGGCCCTAAAGGCGATGCTGAGGCGTGAAACCTCCTCCAGGTCGATCTCCTCTGCCTGCAGCAGCAGGGTCTTTTTCTCTTCCTCCTGCAAGTCGCAAAAATACTGGAAGACATGCCCCTGGCCGGCATTCCTGAATCTTTCCATTGGTGCATCGGCTTCCATGAGTGGATCAAGGTAAAAAAGAAGCCGGCGGACCTGTAAATGAAAAAGGCGAGCAAACCCGCCCAGCATGGAAAATCAACTGGGAGATTCTGCCAGAAGTGCCCCAGCAATCGCGTATTGCCTAAAGTTCACCCGGCTCTTCGGGAAAAATGAAGATGCGTTCGTTGGCACGCGAATAATTTAAGCGCTCCCTAACCACCCGCTCAAGAAAATGCGGATCATTGTAAAGCCTGCGGTGATACAACTGCTTGGCAGCCAGTTCCTGCTCGGCACGCTTTAAGTCTGAATCCTGAGTCTGCTCACGGCTGCGGAATCTTTCATATTCCGAATAAGTCTGTGAAAAAAAATATCCGAAAACGGTGCAATCCGCAACCAACAGGATGCCCAGGGCAATCCAAATAATCCTCGTCATTGGAATATCCTCACTTTCATCAAGGTTTAGCTTTATAGCACCCCAAAGACCTGAAAGTCAATCCAGAAGCTGTCACTCCATAAACGGGGTATATTCCGGCACCTGCCCGCGGAGCGCTTGTTTGACGGCGAGATTGTCCATGTCGTAAAGTCTGCCACTTAGATTCTGCAGCCACTCCTCCATCACCTCCAATTCAATTGAATCGGATGTAAAAAGCAGGATTCTCGGATGTTCTGTCTTTGCCAGGTTCTCACTAAAATGCTGTATTTCCTCGTGCAGTTTCTCCCCCGGGGACAGACCCGTAAAGCAGATTTCAATATCCTGTCCCGGCGTTAACCCACTCAACTCCGCCATCTGGCGGGCAATATCCAAAATCAGGACCGGCTCTCCCATATCAAGAACGAAAATCTCACCGCCTTTTCCCAAAGTGCCACTCTGAAGGACAAGGCCCGCAGCCTCGGGGATGGTCATAAAATATCGTGTGGCCTCAGGGTGCGTAACCGTAAGCGGTCCCCCCTTTGCAATCTGCCTGTGAAAAATTGGGATGACACTTCCCGATGAACCCAGCACATTGCCAAAACGCACAGCCATGAAACGCGTGGAGTTGCCCTTCGCAGCCTGTCGCGCCAGAATCCCCATTTCAGCAAGACGTTTTGTGGCACCCATGACGCTGGTTGGATTGATTGCCTTGTCCGTGGAGATGAAGATGAATCGATCCACATCGGCCTCAGCGGCCAAACGTGAAAGAAGAGCAGTGCCAAGGCAGTTGTTCTTGATCGCCTCCGATGCCTGGCGCTCCATCATGGCCACGTGCTTGTGTGCGGCCGCGTGGAAGACGATGGATGGCTTGAATCGACCGAAAAGACGCTTCATTTCCCCCTCGTTCAAAATATCTGCAACGACCGGCACAATTATCGTTCCATAGCCATCATCCAACAATTGTTGCTCAAGATGAAAGACACTCCCCTCCATCTGGTCGATCATCAACAATCGCCGGGGATTATGTCGCACAACCTGCCGGCATAATTCGGAGCCAATTGTCCCGCCCGCCCCGGTGACCATGACCACACGCCCCTCCAGTAAACTTCGTATTTGTCCTGAATCGAGGTCAATGGGTGAACGGCCAAGAAGATCCTCCACCTCTACACGTCGCAAGTGGCTTGCTTGCACCCTGCCGGTGGCCAAATCATTGAGTGAGGGTACTATTTCCGTGTCCAAACGTGCCTCATTCGCCTTGCTTACCCATTCCGAAATGGCCTTTGCGCTGTAATGATCCGTCCAGTTGGGTGCGATGATCAGCTTGTCCAAGTCAAAGCGTGACCTGAGCAACTGGAAGTTTTCCGGCAGATTCTCCACGGGCACACCGTGTATCCGCTTGCCCAACTTACCCCCATCCTCATCAAGAAAAAGCACGGGCTTCATCCCCAATCCACGCTTGGCCAGCAGATCAGCCGCAACTGATGCACCAACATCGCCCGTTCCGAGAATGCCCACACGGGAGGCTCTGGTAAAAGAGCCGTTGCCCTCCTGCTGAAAGCTTTCTGCATATACACGGCAGAACAACCTGAACCCACAGAGAAAAACGAAGGAAAACTGTAAATCCGCGAGAATAACGCTGCGCGGTATACAATCCTCACCCTGTTTCCAGTACCAGAGAAAAACCAGCCCAAGGCTTGTCCCCGCTAGGGTTGCAAAAATACGGGTCAGGTCAGGCAGTCGAAAAAAATGCAGGATACCCCTGAACTCACCAAGCGCCAGCAAGAAGACAAGTTTCACCAGGACCAGCCATGGCAGGATGCCCACGCGAATTGCCTGCCAATTAACATCCACCTCACCCTCTGCGGAGCCGGGCACCTGGAATTCAAATCGAAGCTCAAATGCCAACCAGAAAGCAATAGCCAAAAGCGCCGCATAGATCGTGACAACACCCAGCGTTCGTAATGGGGAGAGAGATGTTTTAAACAAATGGTTCATGACCAGTTTGTCCGTAGAGATTGGACCACCCTGGCAAATTCATCGTCAGTAAGGCCTGAACCTGAAGGAAGACACAATCCTGTTTGAAAGAGATTTTCAGAAATTGTGCCGCCATAACATTCAGCACCGGCAAACAGAGGCTGGAGATGCATCGGTTTCCATAAAGGCCTCGACTCGATATTTCGCGCTTCCAGTGCAAGGCGCAGGGTCTCCACGTCCGTGCCCACAGTACCCGGGTCGATTGTTACACAGGTCAACCAACGGTTCGGTGCATCCTTGCCGGCTTCCGGGAGAAACCCAATTCCGGGAAGATCCCCCAGGGCTTCACGATAGAGATCGTACAATGCCCGGCGTTTTGCCACCTTCTGGTCAAGGGTGGTCAGTTGTGCCCTGCCAATACCTGCAAGCACATTGCTCATGCGATAATTGAAACCCATCTCCGAATGCTCATAATGCGGAGCAGAATCCCGGGCCTGCGATGCAAGGAAACGAGCCTTCTGCACAGATGTTGCATCGGGAGAAACCAACATGCCACCAGCAGATGTTGTGATGATCTTGTTTCCGTTAAACGAAAATACCCCGAAATCCCCGAATGTCCCCAGGGCCTTCCCCTTAAAGGTACTCCCGAGAGCTTCTGCAGCATCCTCAATCAGCGGAACACCATGCTCCCGACAGATTTCGAGGATGGGGTCCAGATGCGCACCCTGGCCATAAAGATGAACCAGGATTATCGCCTTCGGCAACACCCCGTCTTCGGCTCTTTCCCTCAAAGCCCGGGCAAGCAATTCCGGATCCATGTTCCAGGTCGCCTCCTCACTGTCGATGAAAACAGGCGTCGCACCCACATATCGAATCGCATTTGCAGGTGCCACAAAAGTGAATGTTGAACAAAAAACCTCGTCGCCCGGTCCCGCTCCGGAAAGCTTCAAGGCAAGATGAAGTGCCGCTGTGCCCGAGTTAAGGGCCGCAGCATGCACCCCGCCGCCAAGCACTTGGCACATTTCGTTTTCAAATGCATCCAGATGAGGCCCCGCTGGGGCAATCCAGTTCTCGGTAAATGCCTCCTGGATTCGCATCAATTCCGCCTGCCCCACATCTGGAGGAGAAAGATAGATTCGCCCGTTGTGCCGTTCCTGGTCGAAACTGGCCATTTATCCTGCCTCCCGCTTCAGTCCAAGGGCCGACAACGCGTCCATCACGTCAAGAAATGCTGGCTCCCGCCAGAGTTCCTTGAACGAAAAAGGGGTTGAGAGCCGGATAAAGTACTGTTCCGGTTGTCCCTCCCAGAGCCCACTCCAGAAACCAGTCAGCCATTTTCCGGGGTGAGGAATATCGTTGAACCGACTCCCATAATTGTAGGGGATTCCCTCGACCAGGTGCCAATACAGGACATGCCTGACCTGCCGATCCATTTGAAAAGAACGAACCTGTGCAGGTTTCAGGTCAAAACCTTTTGCCCCAACCGAAACTTCAAACTCCATGTCGGTGCACTGCCAGCCATTCTCTGTCCAGCACCGATCCGGCGTGTGCGACGCCACCATTTGGACAGGCATTTTCCCCGGACCCCAGTAAGCCACGTAAACATCAAAATTAAGCCGTCCACTGGAGTAGGAACGAAAGACAAAATCATCCAGGCGCAACTGCTTGTCCACGGTAGAATTCACGGCCTCCGTATGCCCGAGCTCCTCATCGTCCACCTTCCACCCCGTCACTTCACTGGGTATGGTTGCCTCCAGGTGGGGCCCCTTTGCAGGCCCGATACGGTTGGGCATGGGCATCAAC
>CAJWSN010000029.1 GCA_913046175.1 uncultured Opitutia bacterium | reverse complement strand
AGTCGCCTCAGATTGGATGAGCCCCTCCATAACAAGACGACACTCAAGATAGGCGGGAAAGCAAAATTTTATGCAGAGCCTGGAACCTTGGAGGATCTTTTGCAGATTCAGGAGAGTGCAGCACTTTTTGGCATGCCTCATTATATTTTGGGTCGGGGATCCAATTTAATAGTGCCCAAGCAAGGTTTCCCCGGTGTGGTACTTAGGCTCAACCGACCCTATTGGAGAAATGTGGAAAGAATTGGCGGCGGCAGAATTCGTGTTGGAAGTGGGGTTCGATTAGTCGAAGTGGCCAATCAAACCTGTGCGATGGGGCTTTCTGGCTTTGAGTTTATGGAAGGGATTCCAGGTGCAATTGGTGGTGCCTTGAGAATGAATGCAGGGGCCATGGGCAGCTGGATTCTGGATTTAGTGGAGGAAATTTCAGTGATGGACGCTCAGGGCAAACTGGAGACTCTCAGAAAAAAAGATTTTCTGGCAGGGTATCGTCGATGTCAGGGTTTGAATGGCCGGATGGTGTTGACTGCGGTTTTGAAAAGTCCCCGATCTGATGATTCGGAGAGGATTCGAAGTCGTATGCTTAGTTTTGCCAAACGGCGGCGGGCCACCCAACCGAGGGAGTCCAGTGCTGGTTGTGTATTCCGAAATCCCGAAGGCTACTATGCCGGGCAGTTGATTGAGGAGGCAGGATTAAAGGGGGAACGAGTTCGAAGTGCGGAAGTCTCCCGGGTTCATGGAAATTTCATAGTCAATTTGGGGAATGCAAGATACGGCGATGTGATAGAGCTTGTCCGGCTTGTGCGCAAACAAGTGCGCAAAGCCTTTAACCTGGAACTAGTGCCCGAGGTGGAATTACTCGGCTTAAATTGGGAGACTGAACTATGAAGGAATTGAATATAATAATCCTGTATGGGGGGGAAGGCGGAGAGCGGGAAGTCTCGCTTCGTTCTGGAGAGGCGGTTCACAGAGTCATCCAGAAATGTTGGGGAAGTACCAACCTTGTGGATATGAAGGGGTTGCGACTTCCGGATGGGGTACGAGAGGATAACACAATAATTTTTCCAGTTTTCCACGGTGGGTTTGGAGAAGATGGCCGACTACAGGACCTTCTGGACAAGGAGGGGGTTGTTTATGCGGGCAGTTGTGCCCGGGCCAGTCGCAACTGCATCAGCAAGACAACAACCAAGGACTTGGGTATAGCTGCAGGATTGAAGGTGATTCCTGGGTTTTGCTACAATCCATTGGATGATGTGGATTTGGATTTTGAGCTAGGAAAGTTGGGCGATGAGATCGTAGTTAAACCCGTAGAGGGAGGGTCTAGTGTGGGTCTGCAGTTTCTAAAGGGTAAAAAGAAGATCAGGTCTAGATTAGAAAACCTGCCCCATGGTGATTGGATTGTTGAAAAGCGTGTGCTCGGAAGAGAAATGAGCGTTGGTATTTTGAACGGACGCGCTCTTGGAATTGTCGAAATCCTCCCCAAGTCAGGCCAATATGATTACGAACACAAATACAGCAACGGGATGACGGATTATAATTACCCGGCCGAAATCACGCAAAAAATGCATGAAGCCATCAGTTCCGCGGCTGAGTCGATTTTTCGTGCATGTAGCTGTCGTGATTTTGCCCGTGCGGATTTTATCCTCAAGGAAAATGGCAAGCGTTGGGAGGTCTTTCTTCTGGAGATTAACACAATTCCAGGAATGACTGAAAATAGTCTTCTTCCCATGAGTGCCGAGTGTGCAGGTCGGGGCTTTGAAGAATTGGTGGGGGAAATGCTGGCTCCGGCAATTGAACGTTTTCAAAGGAAATGGGCTTGAATCGTGGCGCGTCAGAATAGGCAGAAAAAAAAGAGTGGCAGGGACTGGAAATCCCTGAGGCAGGCACCCACTCGAAAGCCTGGTACAAGGATTGCCTGGTGGCGACGGGCAAAAATCCGGTTCCATACCGTGGCCCTTTGTCTTGCGGGCACCTGTGGTTTTGCATTTCTCGTGGTGGCAGTCAGTTATTTCACCAGTAATCCCCTGGAGGTGAACCTTGCAGGTCCTTCAGGCACAGTGGATGTGATTGATTTCCAGACAAATGGCAGTCTCGGGAAGGCTTGGGCAGTGAAAACGCTGGACATCCCCAAAGAAACCAGACTCATGGATTTAAACCTTCATGCGCTCAAGAAGCGGATTGAATCAGAGGGTCAGGTATCGAGCGTCATTTTGCAGAGGCGTTATCCTCACATGTTGCGTATCAAGGTAACGGAGCATCTTCCAATCCTTAAGATCTATATAGCTGACCCCGAGTTAGGTAAGAAGTGTCTTCTGGTATCGGAATCCGGTGTGGTTTTTGAGGGGATTGGGCAACCAGAACAAATGGTTGGTGGGTTGCCCATTCTGTTTGGCGGTAAATTACTCAAGGACTCCGAAGGGTTTTTGCCTCTAAAGGTGGTATCCAAAATCAAACCCCTTCTGGATGCTGCGAGGAAGAAGTACCCGCATATATTCAGGGACTGGAACAGGATTCGGTATGAATCCTTGGAGGGGCAGGATGCGCTTGTGGGCCTTGTTCGTATAAATTCACCTTTAGCCAAAGAGGTGATCTTTTCTACGGAGATGGATTTTATGACTCAACTTGAACGGCTGGACTATGTCTTGAATTACTCAAACAGGGAAGGTTGGACTCCATTGTCCCTGGTTGATCTGCCGGGAAGAAAATCTGCAACCGTTCGTTTGTCGGGAGAAATGCCCCGCACTATCATCGGTCAATCTCAACTCTTTTAATCCCATCATGTCATGAGTAGAAACAAGATAATTGGAGCAGTTGAGATCGGAACATCAAAAGTACTTGTACTTGTTGCAGAACTTGTGGACGGCAAATCCCTCAACCTTATCGGTTTTGGGCGAAAACCATCCGCAGGGATCAAGAAGGGAGAGATTATAGACTTCAAGTATGCGAGTCGGGTGACACATGCGGCAATAGATGAAGCGGAGAAGAGTGCTGGAGTGAATATTGACTCGATCTATCTGGCGCTGTCAGGTGGACATCTTGGTGGATCCTTTAACAAGGGGTCCGCCCAGGTGAGTTCACATGATGGGCGTGTCGTGGAACAGGATACACTTCGTGCAATTGAGGATGCGAAGAGCAAGCGATTACCTGACAAGAGATTGTACATTCATCATATCCGGAATCCTTTCCTCCTGGATAAAAAGTCAGTCAAGTCACCAATTGGCATGCAGGGCGAGATGCTGGAGGTTGGGTTTTGGTCTGTGCATGGGGATGAAAGTACTATTGGGAATTATTTGCATGTGGTGAATGGATTCGGCTTGGAAGTTGATGACATGATTATCTCCAGCATATGCTCCGGTGAAGCGGTGGTCTTTCCTGCAACAAAGGAAATGGGTGCACTCGTGGTAGATATTGGACGAGGGACAACTGATTATGCCCTTTTTCGTAATGGGAATATCATCCGCACCGGCGTAGTCTGTGTGGGAGGCGATCATTTGACCAACGATTTAAGCATGGGCTTACGAATTAGTCCAAAGGAGGCAGAGGAGTTGAAGAAACGCGAGGGATCATTGGATGCAGAGAAACTTGTCCCTGGAAGCAAGGCAAAGGTCATGCTGCGAGGGGACTACACAATTGGAGATCGTGAAATCCCCTTTCAATCCATTTATAAAATTCTTCAGGCACGTGTTGAGGAACTGTTTCAGATTATTAAGAGCGACTTGGGTGAACTCCTCGACACGGATGATCTAGCGGGTCGTGTAGTCTTGACTGGAGGCAGTTCCCAGTTAACGGGGATCGATGAGACGGCTGCCCGTGTGTTGGGGATGCAGGTTGAAATGGGAGAGCTTCCAAACTGGGTGGACGAAAGCTTGCGGGTTCCTGGGAACAGTACGGTCCTGGGTTTGTTGCGATACGCTTCGAATCACCATAACCTCAATGCGGTGACTTCGCAGAACAGTGGTTTTTTGGGGAAATTGAGGTCCATCTTTAAACCCAAAAGATTGGAGGTCGCATGAATCCCGACAATTTCTCGGTTCCCAATAAAATGTTCAGCGGTGATTCTCTTGAGGGTAAGGGTGGCTTGCGGATACAAGTTGTTGGAGTTGGTGGCGCCGGGTCCAATGTGGTTGATTGTCTCAATCTTGAAATCAAGGAACTCGAGAACCTTCATTTTTCGATTGTCAACACAGACATGGTGGCTTTGGAAAACTCTCCCATAAACAACAAGACCCTTATTGGACGAAATGTTACTCGAGGTCTTGGAACGGGAGGAGAAGTTGAATTTGGAATTAAAGCAGCCGACGAGGATAGGGAAACATTGCGAAACATGCTTTTAGGTCCGGATATTGTCTTCATCATTTCCGGTTTTGGGGGAGGGACCGGTACTGGGGTCGCCCCGATTTTAGCAGAAGTTGCTTCATCAATGAATGCCTTGGTTGTCTCTTTTGTAACTCTGCCATTTACATTTGAAGGCGGTCGCAAGAAAAAGCTGGCAGATCAAGGTCTTGTCCACCTGCGGAAAGCATCTGATGCAGTTATTCCTCTTCCAAATGATATTCTGTTGCAGGGAGATGATGGAGACTCCAGCGTACTTAGGGCTTTCTCCCAAGCAAAGGATTGGGTGCGTACTGGAATTGATGCGATTCTGTCCCTGATTTCAAACACAGCAGGTTTATGTAATATTGATTACAGTACACTTCGTAATGCATTTGTAGAACGTGGGGGGAAGACTTTGTTTGGTGTTGGGCGGGGTTCTGGAGAAAATGCCTCCTCAAAGGCACTGGAAAACCTGATGCTTTGTCCATTATTGAGGACTCCCGAGAACTCACTCAAGGCGGATAACCTGATTGTGAATATCACGGGTGGACCCAACTTGTGCATGAATGAAGTCAACACAATCATGACCTTCCTTCGGGAAAAGCTTGGAGGTGGTGAGAACACGGTTTTTGGTGCAGTAATTGATGAAAAACAAAGGGATACAATTGAGATCTTCATCTTGGGGACCACCAACCTGAACAAATCAAAACCTATTCCGTCCTCTCGATTATCCTCCAGTCAGGAGGATGGGTTATTTTCTGATGAACCCAACAGAGGCCGAAAAAAGGTCAGACGTAAAAAGCGAGATCAAGAAGATAGCCTTCGAGCTCAGGGAGAATTTGGGTTTCTTGAAGATATGCAGGAAGACCTCGGTTATTTTGACAAGACTGACAAGAACCTATTCAACGGTGAGAATCTTGATATTCCCACCTATTTAAGACGGGGTATCAAGATTCTCCTCAAGTAGTGATGTGACGATCAATACAGGTCTTATTTGCCCTGACCCCGACTGGGGTTGGGAAATCAAGATTATTTATTGTCCACCCAGCGTGAAATTTTATTGACCGTCCAGGTCTCCTGTACGTTGTCAATTTCAATTTCCACGCTTTCGCCCTTCTTGCATCCCAGCAGGCTTTGCCCAAGCGGAGTTTTATACGACAGGATGTGCTGCTCCGGTTCACTGTCCCATGCTCCAAGGATTGAGTAAGTAACGATTTTTCCGGATGAGCCCGCCTTTAGTTTGACTTTGCTACCGATACTAATCGTGTCGACCTGTGCATCATTAAAGTCCGTGATCTGTGCGCGCTGCAAATCCATTTCCAATTGGGCCTTGCGGGCAAGCAGGGTCGCCTGCTCCTCGCGGGCCATCTTGTACTCGGCATTCTCTCGCAGGTCGCCGTGTTCGCGGGCAGTGGCAATAGCCTTCTTGTTCTCGGGTATTTTGGATTCCACCAGCTCCTTGTATTCCTTTTGCCGGGTTTTGAAGCTGGATTGAGACACAAACAGATCATTTCTGGATTCTTCACTTGAATCACCGGTTACCAACTCCTGGATTATGGGAAATTGACGAATAAAGCGTGCCAAGAGGGATTTCTTGGTCAATTCCTCGAAACCTTGGTTGCTAAGTAATGATTGTGCCAGGTCCAAGGCAGTTTCTGAATCTGCCTCCGCCAGGAGTTCGGGAATAAGGTCGCGATCATCGCTGAGGAAGTCCGCCAAGGGAATCCGTTTGTTTGTTGTTTTCTGCAACGCCTCGTAGTCAATCGCATAGAAAATGGCACTTAGCAGTTTTGGGGTAACCAGATTGGACAGAACACCTTCAAATTTTTTGGAGTGACGATTCTTCACAATCCAAAGGAGAACGGGACTTTTAATACCCTGCTCAGTTACCCAACGGTTGAGGGCTTCTTTAAGTTGATCCCATTTTTCCTGAGCTAACAGGAAGGCAATGGAATCATTGAGGAGTTTCCCTGAACCTTCCTTCACAAGGCTCAATGTTAAATTTATCCACTTGTCAGGGAAAGTTCGTAGCAAGAGATCAAGCAGACGACTATGGTAGCCTGTTGGAAGTTCAGTCGCAAGATTCACAAAGCTGGCCATTTCCTCAATGATTGACTCAGAGGTTGGTTCCAGTGCTTCTACATCCTCATGAATGTCCCTTGCCAAGTCATTGCGAACCCATATCCCGTGCAGGCGATCAGCTTGACTGAGCTGGGGGGAGGATTCTTGAATGCTTTGTGTCAAGGTTTCAAGAATTTCAGGCAAATCCTTTTTCAGTTCGGCTTTATTTGTGGAAAGCTGAAATAGTTTTTCGGCAAGAAGGATTCTTTTCTTTGAGTTGTTCAGGGAGCGGAAATCCCCCAGGATTTCTTCTTCGGGCGTGATTGGAACATCACGCAAAACGTAGGGGTCAGACTTCTTGCTGGGTACGCCGATTCGTGGGTCTTTTACAAGAAGCTTCTTGGTTGCGTTCCACCATTTCTTGTACTTGGTTTCCCCGAGCATGTGGAGGAGGATTTTCTCTATCTCAAAAATTGATGCCTGCCGACTTTTCTTGAATTCGAGAATCTGGATGATCAGTTGCACCTGATCTTCCTTGAGCATCTTATCAATCTCTTCAGGATTATTGCGATGCCTGGCAATGACATGCCCTTCTGGGATGATTTCGATTTTGTCTACAAAAAAAGCAGGATCCATGGCATGGCCCTGCTTGTCTTGCTCAAAGTTGATAATGATCTTTCCCAGCCCCTGATCATAGCTTTCAATTCTGCCAAGCCCCCAGCTTTTATGTATAAGGTAGTTTCCTTGCTGCATCGCCTCGAGATTTTCTCGAAAGATGCTTAACTTTGGGTTCTTTTCGATTAAAGAGTCGATTGCCTCTTTATCCATGTGCTTCTTTTAAATAAGTATGGTGCAGCTATCTACAGTTAGCTGCTGAATTAATATTTTGAGGGAAACCTTTAAGAAATAGAATTTGTATACTTGAATATTGCAGAATGGATTTAATTCAATTCTTTTGTGATGGTAGTTTTAGCAATAGGGTGAGCAGTAATGGAATGATTAGAACGATGGCACCTGCCACGTAGGTGGGTGTAGCTGAATGCAAAAAGTAGAGGCTGCTTGCCAATATGGGTCCTACAACGCGTGCCAAGGATCCCGCTGATCTCAAAAGACCAAGATTGCGACCCTGTTGAGCGACAGGGGAGTGGAGTGATACAAGTGATGTAATACAAGGGCTTATCAGACCTATTGCACAGGACATGCAAATAATTCCCAGAAAAAAGCGGCTGGTGAAGAATTTCCCGGAGACAAACTCTTGAATTTCAATTTCTGGTGAATATGCCAGGAGCAAGAATGCCATGATTCCACAAATCATTCCCAGAAAAGTCAGGTTTTTTTCACCAATGGGCTTTGCTAATTTGCGCACTAAACCACCTTGGACAATAATCATCGTGACCCCAATCACGATAAACATGTAGCCATTAAAAGTTGCACCGAATTTGAGGCGTTCCTTTGCGAGGAAGGTGAGGGTGAACTCCATCCCGCTGAAGGCTATGAAAAAAATGAGATACAGGAGACAAAGGAACAGGATTTGATTCTTTTCGATCCGGAAAATTGAGAAAATTGGATATCGACCAAGTTTTCTCTTTTTTTCGGGGGGGGGGCTGTTCGTTGTCTCTGGCAGGGTTTCCTTGAAGAATTTGTGGATTAGGATTAGGTTTATTATTGCCATCATACAGCTGAGAATGGCAGGAAAAGAGAAAGGGTTCAGGCCGAAGCTTTCCCACCCACTGCTCCAAGTTGAGGAGATGCCTCCTATTGCAGGGCCAATGGTAAAACCTAGTCCGAAAGCCACACCAACCAGAGCCATGCCTTTGGCTCGGTTCTCACGAGACGTGAGGTCGGCCACTGCTGCCGTTGCCACTGTGATGTTGCCGCTGGCAATTCCTGCGATTGCTCTGGAGAGTAATAGCAACCAAATGTTGCCGGAAAAAATCCACACGAAATATCCAATCGCTGTAGCAGAGACGGTGTAGATTAAAACCCTGCGTCGTCCTAGCTTATCAGACAATCCTCCCCAGATTGGGGAGAACACAAATTGCAGCAAGGAATACAAAGAACCGAGAATTCCACCAAAAAGGACCGTCTGGAGATTCAGCCCGTGTTGTGTTTTTTCGGGCAATATTTGTATCAACTGGGAAAGCCCCCCCTTATTTCCAGATTCCTGTTCGAGACGCAGGTAGTAATCGAGCATGTCCGGGAAAAGTGGAAAAATTATCGAAAACCCGACCAAATCTATAAAAATGGTCAGAAACACAATTCCAATGCCTACCTTGGCACCGGGTTTTCCCGCGCCGAAATTCTTTTGGTGGGTTCCCATGTGGTTTTGAAGTGGTTCAGCTTGGAGGGGCAAGCCTTTCCTTCAAGGCATGTAAAACATTCTTGGGGACTAAACCCGTATCCCTTGCAGTATAGTGGCTCAAATCTTTCACAAGACTTGAGCTGGTAAAAAAGTATTTCTCATTGGGCATGAGAAAGATCGTTTCCAGTTGATCATCGAGAAGACGGTTCATTTGAGCCATCTGGAATTCATAGTCAAAATCCGAGATGGCTCGAAGACCTCGTATGATCGCTTTTGCTCCCACTTCCCTTGCGTAGTCGACGACCAGACCGTCCAAGGCAGTTGCTGAGGCTTTTGGAAAGTGTTGTGCCAGGTTTTCTTGTACCAATCCAAGGCGTTCATCTATGGTAAACAGGTGATCTTTGGACTCGTTGGCGGCGATGGCGATTACGACTTTGTCAAATAACCGGCAGGCACGGGATAAGACGTCAAGGTGACCGTTGGTTATTGGGTCAAAGGTTCCTGGGTAGAGAGCAATGTCCATTTTTATTGCCGAAATGAAGGATTTTCCTGCAATTGTCGAACCTTCCTACAAGTTGAAATTTTTATAACACCGTAATTTAGTGAACCTGCCAAATATTCTTTCCATTTCTCGAATTCCCATGGTTTTCCTTATCGTCACCTTGATGGTGGTCGATACTTTTGAAACAAAGCGATGGGCCTTGGCATTATTTATTCTGTCGTCTCTTACTGATTGGATTGATGGTTATCTGGCAAGGAAATGGAACCAAGTCACTGATCTTGGGAAATTTATGGATGCCCTAGCAGATAAAGTCCTGACCGTGGGCTTGCTCGTTGCATTGGCAATCCTGGACAAGATGCCCGATTGGGCCTTGTTTGCAGTATTACTGATCCTGACTCGTGAATTTATGGTGACTGGATTGCGACTGGTGGCAGCAGGGAAAGGCCGTGTACTTCCTGCTGAAGGGCTTGGCAAGTGGAAGACGACCCTGCAGATGGTTGCGATAGGTCTTTTCCTGCTGGTCGATGTGCTTGATGGCAGTCCCACTCTTTCCCTCCTCCAGAATTTCGGCCAGGTTGTACTGATCGCTGCGACAGTGCTAACCGTAGTTTCAGGTCTGTTATACTTCTTCAAGCAACGTGACCTCTTTCAGGAGGCCTCACGTTCCAACGAGGAAGCGTAGCGCCAGCAAATAGCCCTGCACACCCAATCCGCTGATACTGCCGATACAGGCAGCCGCAGTCACACTCTGGTGACGAAAATCCTCTCGTCGCTGTATGTTCGAGATGTGAACCTCAACAGTGGGAATGTTTGATCCTGCAATTGCATCGTGGAGCGCCACGCTGGTGTGAGTCAGTCCACCTGGGTTAATGATCATGCCGGAGTACTCCTGATCCGCCATTTCTGCGATTTTATCGATCAGTTCTCCTTCGTGGTTGGACTGATGGAAATCTACACGGCAGCACAGTGCTGTTGCTTCATCCCTGATTTGCTCCTCCACGTCAGCCAGGGTCTGCGTACCATAAATTTCCGGCTCGCGTTTACCCAGGCGGTTTAGATTTGGACCGTTGAGGATAGCAATTTTTTTCACGAATGCAGTTGTGGTTGGCAATTGTTACGTAGCCTTCCTTAAAATTTAAAGTGGGCAATCGGTATTCAAAAAAGTCCAGGGAATGTCAAATTGTTGAGACACCTCCTCCGCAAGCGCACAGACGCCAAACACCTCGGTGGCATAATGTCCGCACAGGAGGAGATTCAAATTCTCCTCTTGAGCCTGGTTGAAATGATTTTGTTTAAGTTCGCCTGTGACAAGGGTGTCGATTCCTAGACTCTTCAACTCCCCCACAGCACTTGCTCCACTGCCGGATACAATGGCGATTTTTTTGGGTTTGGTGGATCCAAACTCGATTGATGTGAATTTTGGCCCGAAATTTTCGACAAGTCTTGCCTTGAGGGCCTTTAATGGAATTCCCTCCGTAATCAATCCAATGTCCACTCCTTCAAACGGTAGGAATGTGTCACTGACATCCAGCTCAAGCAAACGAGCAAGAAGTGCGTTGTTACCGATTTCGGGATGGCAGTCCAAAGGTAAATGGCTGCTGTACAGCGCAAGGTTCCCCTTGAGCAGGGTCAGGAGTTTCTGGTAACTGGCCCCTGTAATTGGCTGGATGGGCGACCAGAATAAACCGTGGTGGACAATCAGTAGATCGACTCCTTCCTCAACGGCCAGCTGGAAGGGGATTTGTCCCGCATCCACTGCCGCCCCTATTTTCAGGATTTCAC
>CAJWSN010000028.1 GCA_913046175.1 uncultured Opitutia bacterium | reverse complement strand
GAGCCACTTGAACGTCCACCGATTCAAAGGTCTCACTGAAGAATTTCCCGAGGTAACCAAGGCTGTAAAAGGTGAGTGCAAACACACCTGCTATGGGGGTGGGCCCGAAGAAAATCACAAAGACAAACGCCCAGATAAGGCTGGGCAGGGTACGAATAATGTTCAGTAGCATGCGTGTGGCTTGTACGAGCCAGGCAGGTGCGATATTCCTGGAAGCGGCAAGGGCGCACACCAAAGAAAGAATGATTGCAAAAAAAGTTGCGATAATCGCGATCTGAAACGTTTCGCCCAAGGATTCCATGATTATTTCCCAGTCTGAGAAATCGGGCGGAAAAAATTTCCGCAGGAAGTAGCGAATTCCGCTTGCCAAGTCAGCCTGCCGGTTGTCCGAGAAAAGACTTTTTCCGGAAAAGATGACCAGCACCAGGAAGAGTATTATGGTGACATTTAGCAGATTCAGCTTCTCGTGCCAATGCTGGGGCTCCAGTTTATGGGGCTTGGGCTTGCTGGTTCCAGGAGAGCTCATGGATGCACCTTTCTCAGACGCCATCCTTCCGGGTGCTCCGGGTTCAGGCTCAGTGCAAGATCTGCAAAGCGGTTGATGAGCTGGGGGTCATGCAATGCGCAGAGGACGATCTTGTCTTCCTGCAAGGCCTTGTTCTTGAGGAGTCCCAGGACTCGTCCTGAGTAATAGGTGTCAAGGTTCGAGACGGGTTCATCTGCGAGGATAATTTCTGGATTCTGGAAGAGGGTTCTTGCGATGGCAGTCCGCTGTTGTTCGCCACCCGAGGTTTGCGTTATCCACTTGTAAGCCAGGTGTGCGATTCCAAGATCTTCCAGGATGGTGTAAGCTTCCTGCTTTTCACTTTCTGGGAAGCCGAGCAGGGACTCCTTCAGTGAATATTGGCCAAGGCGACCATAGAGGACGTTGTCCAAAACAGAGGATTGAACCGTAAGGCGCAGGTTTTGAAAGATGATGCCAAGAGAAGGGCTTATTGTGGCTGTGGTGCGAACGTGCTTTTCATCAGCCATTTGAAACTCGACCCTTCCCTCTGTGGGGTTTTCTGACCCGCAAAGGCAGGCAAGCAGGCTGGATTTGCCGACACCCGACGGGCCAAGAACCGCTACAAAAGTGCCGCCGGGGATGTTTAGCTCCAGATTCTGGAAAAGCCAATGAGAGTTTCGCTCCAGGCCTAGGTCACGTGTTTGCAGGCGTATTCTGGGAGATGAACCATCTCCAGATGAAATGGATTGGCTTTCAGGCAGTGCCACGTGTGTGTTTCCTACTCTTTGAGCGTGGCCACCTTCACCTTGATCTCACGAGGAATCTTAAGGTGTTCGATGGGGTTCACCTTGACAAGCTTCCCGCCGAAGAGGCCCTGGCAAGTATCGGGCTTTTTCGCAACCATCTCAAGGAGCGCCTTCTTGAGGGCGTTTCGATCGGTTTCAGGGAGGGTCTTGCGTACGCAGAATGTGTGGGATGCGACTGGTCCCTGGCGTGCCACGACCTTTAGTTTGTTGCGTTGTTCCTGGGTGAGGTGTTTGTCCTTTTCGAAGACATAATAACTGACGGCTGCAGCCTCAGCCTGTCCTTCGAGGACGCGTTCCACGGCCGACACATAACCGGTTCCGAAGTAAATATTTCCATCTCCAAAAAAGTCTGCAAGTTTCCCGCCTTCCTGAATGTGTCCTTTCTTGAGGAGATCCCATGAGGGAACCAGGAATCCGGATGTGCTTGTGCGAGAGGCAAAAGCGATGGATTTGTCTGCCAGGTCAGCCACACTTGAATAAGGTTTTTCCTTTAATGATAGCCAGACACTATAATAGTAGGGACCCTTGAAGGGCTTGCCTTCCGGGTTGATGCTTTCGTGTTCACCAGCGAGAAGAATTTCGGCAACATCATTGTCCTCCAGGGAAACGGCGTCCCTTGAACTCACATAACCGAGGTCTATAGTCCCGTTGGCAAAGCCGGCTTCAATAATCGAGCCCTTGGACGGTGTTGTTATTTTTACTGGAATGCCAAGGCCCTTTGACAATTCTTCGGCCAGAATCTTCTCATCCTCCCTTTGCCCCTGGACATTCTTGTTGGGCTTGAGAGCAATGACAAACTGATTTACGGAAAGTGTGCTTTTGTTGGTTGGGCTGCAACCTTGCAGGAGAAGGATGGTGCCAAGAATGAGAGGGAAAATTGGTTTCATTGAGTTTGAGATTGATTCTCAATATATAACGCCAAAAGCAGTCGATTTGTCAAGCTGAGTCATTATGCATCCGGCCCCTTCCGGGGCTGAAGAAAGGGTTCCAGGAAATCCAGGGTATTTCTGGTGGCCCCAAGGTTTGCCTGATGCCATTTTTTTGCTGCGAGAGTCATTTGCTCCCGTTGTTGGGGATTTCTAAGAATTTCACGCAAGGTTGGCAGGAGGCCATCGACATTCTTAATCCTTACTGAAGCACCTGCTTCCACGAGTTGTTGGCAAATATCCCTAAAGTTAGTGGTCTCCGGTCCAAAGATGCTGGGAACACCAAACGCCGCAGCTTCGATTGGGGTTTGGGAACCTTTGTTTGGAGGCAGGGTCTTGCCGATGAAAGTGACGGTTGCCAATTGTGTAAACTGCCGGAGTTCGCCTGTGGTGTCGGCGACATAAATTTTATTGGAATCCGCTTTTGTCCTGTCATCGGTCCTGAAGTGCCAGGGCAAGTGCTGCCTTGCCAGCAATCTTCGTATTTCTTCCCTTCTTTCCATATGGCGGGGAGCGAGGAGAAGACGGCAGTCAATGCCTTCTTCGATCAATGATTGAAAGGCATCAAGGAGGAAAGACTCCTCTTCCGGCCAGGTGGATGACCCAAGGATGATCATTGGTACCTCGCCTCCCGGTTCGTAAAATCCAATTTGTTGCAGGAGAGACTGCTTGTCATTCTTGGAGAACTCAGGTCCAAGGTCGAAATCAAGCTTCAGATTTCCGGAACAGGTTGTTTTCTCCATGGGGAAGCCAAGTTCCACATATCGTTTTAAATCCTGTTGTCCGGAGGCTGATATTCCAGCGAGCCCCTGTAGCAGTCTTCCATATGCCCATGCAAATTTACTTGCGGACCTAAAGGAATGATCAGACATCCTTGCGTTAACAAGGAGAACGGGTACATTTCTTTTCCTGGCTTGATGGATGTGTTCGGGCCAGACCTCGCTTTCCATCAGGATGGCGAGGGTTGGCTTGATTCTATGCCAGCACAGGAATGAACCCGGAAGGAAGTCCAGGGGAAACAAACCCGTGAAACTGGTTTTGCCTTCATATTTTTCAAGGGCCAACTGGTAACCCGTGCTGGTCGTTGCTGTAACAATCACCTCAACATCTTTTTCCAGGAGGCAGTTCACAAGGGACTCGATGGCAAGCACTTCGCCCACACTGACGGCCTGAATCCAGACACGTGGCTTTGTCCCTTTGGGCAATCCCGGTCCCAATCCCAGACGTTGTGAAAAATCTTTCAGGTATCCACCGCGGCGTATCATTCGCAAGAGGTGGTACGGCAGCAGCAGCAAGAGGACGGGCAGGAAGAGGAACCTGTAAAACCAGATGATAAAAGGCATGGTCATTGGACCCTCAGTGATTTGCTTGTGCCGCGGGGAATACAGTTAAAGATTCTTTCGCGTTGAATTCCTCAACTTCTTACCTTTCATCGTCCATGGTTCAATTGAAATCAAATTCTAGTTTATTTATCTAAACATGGGCCGCATCTCCAAAGCCTTTGCCCGGGCACGTTCAGAAGGACGTGCCTGCTTTATCCCATATGTCTGTGCCAATGACCCAGATTTTGACACATCGGTTGAGATTTGCCGGGAGTTGGTTGCTGCGGGTGCGGACATACTGGAGATTGGAGTGCCATTCTCCGACCCGTTGGCAGATGGACTAACCAATCAGCTGGCGGCTCAGCGGGCACTTGAGTCTGGTGCCACCCACGATAATGTATTCGAGCTTGTGGGCAGGGTGCGTGAGTTTGGTGACATTCCGGTTGTTCTTTACACCTATTACAATCTGGTGTTTTCGCAAGGCACAGGGGCTTACGTAAAGCGTGCAAAGGATGCGGGAGTTGACGGTATTCTGACCTTGGATTTGCCTCCTGAAGAGGCGGGCGATTTAATCGAGGCCTCGAAACAGCACGAGTTGAAGAATATATTTATTATTGCCCCGACAACACCCGATGATCGTATTCCCCTGATAGCGAATGCGGGTTCGGGTTTTCTTTATCATGTGTCCAGGGAAGGCGTAACCGGGGAGCGGGACAGTATGGTATCCGGTCTGAAGGAGGCGGTCGCCCGGATCAAGGGCCACACAGACCTGCCGGTTGTTGTGGGTTTTGGAATTTCCAGTCCCGAGCATGTCCGACAGGTAGGAGCATTGGCTGATGGTGTGGTCGTCGGAAGTGCAATCGTGAACTGCATCCCCCAGAATCTACAGAACAAGTCTGAAATCCCCAACATCCTTGGGCGAAAGGTGCGGGAATTGATGGCCGGGCTGAAAAACTGAATCCAATTTCTACCTCTGGAGGGATTGTTTCGGTATTCAAGGAAACCCCTCATTTTCATCTCTTCCTCAAGTTGGGAAAGCGGTTGGCCATGTTTAAAATATGTCCGAAAGAATTCTGACGTGTCAAAGTGGCTACATTCATGCATTAGAGTTATTTGGATGTGAAATTCACCTCTCCAAGTCTGAAAACCTCTTTATTCGAAAACTGCCCGAAAAACCAATAGTGCCAATGAATCCTCAACTTCATGTGATCACGGGTCCAACGGCATCTGGCAAGACGGACTTGTGTCTTTGCCTGGCGGAGGAACTGGATGCTGAGATTTTGTCCTGTGACTCGATGCAAATGTATATTGGCATGGACATTGGGACGGCCAAGCCTTCCAAGGATCAACTCTCTACAGTGCCCCATCATGGCATTGATTTATTTCCTGTTTCCCATGCCGCAAGCATCCATGATTATATCCGGATTGCAGGGATGTTGGTTGATGACATCCTGGGGCGGAACAAAAATGTCCTGGTGACAGGGGGGAGCGGCTTTTACCTGAAGTCATTCTTTGTTCCTGTGTGCGACAACGTGGTTGTTCCTGTTGAGGTGCGTGAGGAAATCGACAACATGCTGGAGGAGGATGGGTTGGATGTATTGGTTGGAAGGCTCCTTGAATTAAATCCAGGGGGGGTTGGGAACCTTGACCTGCAAAATCCGCGACGAGTTGCACGTGCACTTGAACGTTGTCTGGTTTCCGGGAAAACAGTGAAGAGACTGCGTCAGGAGATGGAATCTCTGCCGGAGCCTTTTGCCGGCATGGGTAAGAAAGTTTGCGTATTGGACCGTGATGACGGCAACTTGAAAGAGCGAATCCGAGCACGTACGCAAATGATGCTGGAAACAGGTCTGATGGAGGAGACCCGGACCCTGCTTGATTGTGGACTTGCGAATAATCCCGTGGCAAATACTGCAATCGGTTACCGAGAGATGATCGCCTTTCTAGGCGGGGAATTGGCTTCCTGCGAGGAAGTTGAAGAGGCGATCAACCGGAATACCTGGCAATTGGTACGAAGGCAGCGCAAGTGGTTTCGATCCCAGTTCCCTGGCACATTGACGGTTAACCTAGACCTGAATCCACAGCCTGCCGTGAATGATTTGTTCGGCTGACTGCATTTTCCCCGGCAATCTTATTTTTATTCAGAAAACGTGAGCCTGGATGGGCAAGTCCGCTCAGTTGTCTTCTGGTTGTGCAAAGATGTTGACCTTCATTGCCGCCTGTCCTCGCTTGATCATTTCCTGGGACAGGCTCGTTCTCGCAGAAGAACGTGAGAGGCGAGCGAGCTCCTGCTTCACTTTTGGATGTTTGATTGTATAACCGGGAATTTCCTGCGAAATGACGGCAACCATGTATCCCTTGCCATCGACAATCTCCATCGCAGACGTTTCATTCTTGCCCAGTCCTTTGGCGATTTCAAATACCTTTTGGGGTAGTCCCTTGGGGAGACTGTCTGTCTTGAAGTCCTTATGCTTCACGTATTGTACGCTCCAACCCGCGGATTTTTCCAGACCTTTGACGCTTGTCTCAAGAACTTTCCCCGAGTCCAAACTGGTCTGAATTGCCGCTTCGACATTGCCCCGTTTCGTACTGAATGCCTTGTCTGATTCACGATCCTCCCAAACTGAGACCAGTTTTTCAAATTGAGCCTTGTCTTTTTTCAGGTCCACAAACCCGGGTGATTTGGATGGATTAATGGAGTGGAGCAGCAGGATGACATACTTGTCACCAATCCGGTATGGGTTTGTGTAAAAGTTCTCCTCGTTGAGAAAAAAGGTCTGCTTCAGGAGTTTTTCAGCCTGCGAGTTTTCATCGTCGCTGGGCTTGTGGTCAATGAAGGGTGCATTGAGATTGCGCAGGAACCTTGCCTTGGGGAAGGCGTCTTGTGAGAAAGCCGGCATTTTGGAGAATGGCAACTTTAGTGCCTCCACAGTCTTGAGGGCCTCTTTCCGGGGTATGGGGTTGCCTCCATTATAGAACTCATCGAGTAAATCCTCGGCCACGCTTCCAGCAGTTTGAAGCGCGGGCTGAACAAGTTGCTTTTCCTGCAGATAGTCCTCGTAAATGTCCCGCTTGATTTCGTAAGCCAATCCTGCGTAGGGCGGAATTTCCTTTTTGTCCCCTTTCTTGACCTCTGCTTTTTGGGGGATTGAAGGCTTTCCATCCTTTTTATCCTCTTTGTTTTCCTTTTCCTCTTCTTCGGGCAGATAAAGTGCGCTGTGGTTTTCGTAATACTCTTTTAGCTGAGTGTTGGTTGGGTGTTCGAACTGGGCGGGGAAGACCAGGTAGGAGACTTCCCTGGTTTCCTTGGATTTGTATTGGTCCAAGGTTTCCTTGTAGAGTGCCTCAAGTTCTTCATCTGAGGGTGTTGGTTTATCCTTTGCATCTGGTTTACTCTCAAGGATGGCGATTTCTATTGACCAAACGGTTTGGTCATTGCGGATTTTTGCCTCAGCCTCGAAAGGCAGGGCCAGACCTGGACTCTTCAATATTTCCTGAAACTTACCGACAAGAATGGCTTCCTCGCTTGCAGGAACGAAAGACTCCTTTGCTCCGTTACCCTCCAACTGATCCATGAAGTCGAGGTACTTGTTTCGACTGAACTTGCCCTGGGTTCCAGGAGGGGAGTTTTGCGGGGTGTCCTGGAAATAGGATTGTTCTTCAACGTATGCCTTGAGTTCATCCATGGATGCATCCGGGATTCCGAGCTTTCTGGCTAGTTGGACCAGCGGGAGGTTCTCCAGTGCAATACGCTGGGTTTGATTGGAGATCATGCTGGATGCATAGGAGCGAAACCTGGGGTTATTCAGGAGTTGGCCCAGTTGCAGTGTTGCCTGAATATTGGCTTTCCTGGAAACATCTCTCCATTCCTTGCTGTTTTGGCTGATGTTCACCCCGTAGTACTCCGTATCGCCCAACCCTTTTTCCTTCTGGGTGAGCCCGGGTGATGCACCAATAGTAAAGACGAATGCAATGACAATTACGCAGAGCAGGATACTAAAAATCCAGCTTCCGCCTTTTTCCAGAAGTCGGTTGATAAATAAAATCATGGATTAGCTTAGCTTGATTGGAAGGGGACGAGAGGAAAAGGATCGAACCACTGGCTGTCAATCCATCTGCGCAACAGGAATTGAGGCTAGCGCCAGTTCAGTTTATTGCGTACAACGGCGAAATGCGAGTGATTCACACTTTGCACAAGAGACAGTTTCTTTGGGGAGGGGGAAATAGTAATGGGGGATTCCCCGTCGCCGGATGGGTGAACAGTCAAATAACCGTCCACTTTGACTTGAGGATGCGCTGCGGACTTATCCCAGGCGATTTCCAGCTGGGTGTCACCCGGAAGTACAACACTGCGGTTGCTGAGGGTGTGGGGGCAAATCGGAGTTACGGCAAAAACGTTTGCAGACGGGTGCACGAGTGGTCCTCCTGCTGACAGGTTGTATGCTGTGGAACCTGTTGGTGTGGAGATGATCAGGCCGTCGCAAAAGTAGTCAGTAACAAGTTCGTCCCCAGCCCTTACTGTCAATGAAACCAGACGTGAGGCGTCCACTCCCTTGATCACTATATCATTGAGGGCAACCGCTGGCTCGCTGCCTGGGCAGCGACATTCCAAGAGTGATCGAGCCTCAATCTTGTAGCCACCCTGGAGGAGGGGAACGAATTTTTCAAGAGCCTCACTGGGAGAAAAAGTGGCCAGGAACCCAAGGTTCCCCATGCGTATTCCAAGGATGGGAACGTCTAGTTCGACTGCCTTGGGCACAACTCCAAGCAAGGTGCCGTCCCCTCCAATAACACAACAGGCATCTCTTCCCCTCAGGGTCTCATCTTCAATGGGGTAATGAATACTGGAAAGGGTTTTGACACCGGCCTGGCGTGCCAGCGCTTCAAGTTTGTCCGCCAACTCAGCAGCTCCTGGCTTGGCATTATTGACAACGAACGTGATTGTGCGGATTTTTCCCATAATTAGTTCCTGACGCATTGTAATGATGGCTGTCGGCAGAGCCTTGTCAGGGTTTTATTTCCTCGCCTCGGTCTTTGCCTTCCTGACACCAATCAGAAATTCCTTGTTCCCTTTGGCACCTTGGATGGAGGACTTTTCAATGGCCAGGATTTCTGCTCCCATTAGTTTTTTCAGGATAAATTGTCGCAGTTCATCCAGAACACGTTCATGGATGCTGGGATCACGGATAATGCCCCGACCCTTGTCGGCCTCCTTCTTTTTTGCCTCAAATTGCGGCTTCACCAGTGCGATAAGGCACCCACCTTCCGCAAGGAATGCCCATGCCGTGGGCAATACTTTTTGAAGTGAGATGAAAGACAGGTCGAGAACGATGAGATGGTAGAATCGACGGGGAAGGTCACCAGCTTTCAGTTGACGGGCATTAAGCTTTTCCAGGTTCGTGACTCTCGGGTTTATGCAGATTTTCTGGTGTAGCTGGCCTCGCCCCACGTCCACGCAGGTCACAGAGGCTGCACCGCGCTGCAGGATGCAATCAGTAAACCCACCTGTGGAGGCACCCAAATCCAAGCAATGGAGTCCATCGACGGGGATTTGGACTTTTTCAAGGAAACCCTCGAGTTTTTCTCCTCCTCGACTGACAAAGCGTGGTGGTGCCTCCATCATCAGGCTGGTGTCTGCGGGCAGGATTCTTCCTGGTTTGTCCAGGACTTTCGTGCCCGTGCGAACCTTGCCTGCGAGAACCAGCGCCTGGGCCATGGAACGGGTCTCACACAAACCCCGCTCAACAAGAAGGAGATCCAGTCTTTTTCGGGGTGTCTTCATACCCAATAAATAATTCAGTGTTGGCAGTGTTTGGATTTTTTATGCCCAGATGGTTTTGGAATTTCTTTTGGGTTTTCATTGAGGTTGGCAAGGCCGAAATAGGCTGGGGTTAGTATTCATGCGGTATGAAGAGGATGCATGGAAGGCATTTTGCCGGGATTTTGAAGATGAAATTTCTATGCTTAATGGTTGACAGTGGGGCGAATTGGCCCAAAGTGGGGCAAAGTGGCAAAAGAAGAGAAACCCCATGTCAGATTCTCAGAACAACCCCTATTTTATCGGTTCCTTTACCCATGCTGTGGACGAGAAAGGTCGTCTCACGCTTCCAGCACGGTGGCGGTTGGAGGGTTCGGAGCAGACGTTTCTGGGATTGCCATTCCCGGACGGGCAAATCCATGTCCTGCCTCCTTTGGGAGTCAGGGAAATGCGAAAAAAAATGAGAAAAGGGAAACTGACCCCGAAGAAGAAAAATATCTTGATGGGGATTTTTGCCAAAGGGGATCAATTCGAGTGCGACAAGCAGGGTCGGTTTGTTCTCTCCAAGGATTTGCGCGAACATGCGGGCATCGAGGGCAAGGGCCAGGCACTCATGCTTGGTGTCTTGAATACCTTTACGATTTTGAACCCCACTGGATACGAACCTCCAAGCCCCGATTCAATAAAGTCGGCCATTGATGACTTGAATCTACTTTATTGATACAACGGATGCACAGAGAAACGGATTAGGCAGAACTTGACCCCATGTATTGCGAAACACTGGCAGGAGGAAGGAGTTCAAGGATGACCGGTCACATACCCGTTCTGCTGGAAGAGGTCTTGGCTTTTTTCTCACGCATGCACGGGGGCGCGTGTCTGGATTTAACTTTTGGAGGGGGAGGGCATACACAAGCAATTCTGGAACATTTGCCTGACGCCACGGTTCTTGCCATGGATCAGGACCCTGTTGCTGCGAGAAATGCGGCTTCATTACAGGAAAATTTTTCGGGAAGGTTGCGGTTTGAGGCCCGCAACTTTGCCGATTTGGAAAATATTCAAGAATCTGGTTTTACCGGCGTCTTGATGGATCTAGGGGTTTCGTCGTTCCAGTTGGATGACGTTTCCCGGGGCTTTTCCTTCAGGGAGGATGCCCCATTGGACATGAGGATGAATCCGCAGCAGGGACAAACTGCTGCGGAATTTCTCGAAAAAGGGTCTCTCAGGGAAATTGAGACAGCCTTGAGGGACTATGGTGAGGAACCACGCTGGAGGGCAATTGCAAGAGCCATTATTGAGGCTCGCGGCAAAGGTCTCCTGCAGCGAACTGCCTCCTTGGCTGCGCTCGTGGAGCAACATGCTCCACGAACCGCACCCGGGCGTCGCAGGATTCATCCTGCGACCCGAACTTTCCAGGGAATCCGTATTGCAGTAAATCGTGAACTGGAGTGCCTGCAGGACACGTTACCCGTGGCATTTAAGAAACTGGCACCGGGCGGTGTTCTTGTGGTCATTAGTTTCCACTCTCTGGAGGATCGAATTGTGAAGCGTTTCTTTAGGAAAATCGCAGGACTTTCCCAACATAAAAATGACCCTCAGCCTCAGCAGGAGCGCCAAATTCTTGGGAACTTGCTGACCAAGAAGCCGATTGTTCCATCTCCGGATGAAATCAAGCAGAACCCACGTTCAAGGTCGGCCAAGTTACGCGCGATTTGCAAGGGGAGAGATTTGTAAATGAAAATCTCCAAACAAGTTTCCATGAACCCATTAACGATCTGTTTGTCGTTACTAATTCTGGTTGTTGCGGGGGTTGGTGGTCTGAGTGTGGTTTGGCTTAGGACAAAGATTGCACAAAGCGCAGAAAAAATTTCTCGAATCGAGCAGGCCAGCAATAAAGTTCGTCTACGCATACAGGACATAGATGCAAAGATCGCGGAA
>CAJWSN010000027.1 GCA_913046175.1 uncultured Opitutia bacterium | reverse complement strand
CTTTGGAGGTGTAGAGCTGCTTTCCGTCGCGAATGGATTTTACGTAGTTTTCGAGGTGTCCTCGACCGCTGACGTCGTTAAACTTCTTGACCGTCTTGCCATCCTTGTCGAAGGCTCGACTCTCCGCGATGTAGCCTCCTTCAAAATGAATGACATTGCCAATACGGATGTTGCGGTAGTTGTCCATGCCGTTGTTCCAGTTGAGACCTTTCCGCGGCAAACCCCGCACTTCAAAGATGAGGGGGACCGGCTTGTAATCATAATAGGCAATCTGGGTGTTGGCAGTGTTGCCGTCATCATCGTAGCCCAGGCGGCAGCCGACACTAAGTACTCGTTCTGGAAGCTTGTCGTGTCCGAGAGCCCAGCGGGCTACATCAATTTGATGCGGGCCTTGATTCCCAAGGTCGCCGTTGCCATAGGGCCACTGCCAGTGCCAGTCATAATGGAAACGGCCGCGTCTCAGGGGTTGTTTGCCCCTTGGACCACACCAGTGTTCATAATCCACCGTTTCGGGAGGGGTTTGTGGACCGTCCACTTTGCCAATGCTTTTCCTGGGTTTGTAGCAAAAACCGTGGGAGTAGAGCATCTTGCCTAGGGGTTCGTCCTTGATCCACTCCATGATTTCATTCCAGCCTGCGGCGGAGCGGCGCTGCATCCCGTGTTGGACGATCAGGTCGCTGTACTTCTCGGCAGCCTTCACGAGTTGGCTGCCTTCCCAGACATTGTGGGAAACCGGTTTTTCCACATACACATGCTTGCCGGCCTGAAGCGCCCAGATTGCAGCCAGCGTGTGCCAGTGGTTTGGTGTTGCGATGACCACCGCATCGACCTCCTTGTCCTCCAGAAGCTTGCGTACGTCATTGTATGTGGAGACTTTTTGCTTCTGCTTGGCGGAAAGGCTCTTCTGTCGGTCCAGTGCAACATTATCGGGGTCACAGACAGCCGTCAGGCGGACGCCTTTGAGGCCTCGGAGGTGCCTTGAGTGGGCAGTGCCCTTGCCTCCGCAGCCTATGACAGCGGCGCGGATGTCCGTGTTGGCTCCCTTGACGCCTGCCCAAGTGGAGTTGAACGAGGTGGTCAGGCTAATTCCGGTACCTGTGGCAAGCCCGGCCTTAAGAAATTTTCTGCGATTGGTTTTTTGCATGGTTGCTGGGGATTTGAGATTATGCGAATGGTGGCATGGAAAAAATCTTGCGGATCAGGCGCCCATGTTCTGCATGATGCCGATGATGGGAAGGAAGAGGGAGATCACGATGAAACCCACGACAACAGCAAGGAAGACGATCAGTATTGGTTCAATGACTGAGGTAATCGCATTGACCGCATTATCTATGTCTTCATCGTAGTTGTCAGCAATTTTGTTGAGCATTTCCGGAAGTTGCCCTGTTTCCTCCCCGACCTCGACCATGCTTGACAGCATGGGAGGAAAGAGGGTGTCCCTCAGCATGGGCGCGTTGACGGGCTCCCCATCGCGCACCGCATCATGCACGTTAACCAAGGAATTCTTGTAGTGCACATTGTTGATGATATCCGTGCTGATTGTCATTGCCTGCAGGATAGGCACCCCGCTGTCCATCAGGGTTCCAAATGTCCGGGTAAAGCGGGCCATGTTGACGAGCTGCACCATGTCACTGATTTTGGGCATCAGGATGACGATCCTGTGGAGTATGTTTTTACCGGCATGACTTTTGGCAAACAAGCGGAACCCAAAGAATCCACCTGCAAGGGTTCCGGCAAACAGAAGAAGCTTGAACGGGTTCATGAAGATGCCAGCCAAGAACTTGCTGGTGTTGATCACAATTTGTGTCGGCAGGGGCATCCCCTGTCCTCCATCATCCGCGAAATCATTGAAAATGCTTTCAAATTGTGGGACAACAAATATCATCAGGACAATGACCACTGCAATCGCCACGAAGACCACGACTGTTGGATAGACCATGGCTGACTTTACTTTCTTGCGGGTCTTTTCCGCTTTCTCCATGAAGTTTGCCAACCGGTCCAGCACAGTTTCGAGGACGCCTCCGGCCTCTCCGGCGCGCACCATGTTTGTGAACAGATTATCAAAAATCTTGGGACGGGTCTCCAGCCCTTCAGAAAATGAGTTCCCCGAACGCACATTTTCAGCCAATTCCTCAAGGACTTCCCTGAAGGCGGGGTTTTGTTGTTGGCGGATCATCACCTCCAGACTGCGAAGCAGCGGAAGTCCGGCATTCAGCAGGGTGGCCATCTGACGGGTGAAGGTGGTGAGGCCCTGCCTGTTTATTGCTTTCCCAAATCCGACTCTTTTCTTCTTCTTCTTCTTGTCGAATTGCTCTCCCGCCTCCTCTGCGAAGTCCTGACTCCGACGGTGAACGTCCTTGGTGAGGCTGGCCTTGGCGCCTCGTGCCTCCAGGATGATTTCCTGCACAAAAAATCCCCGGGACTCCAGTTTCTCCTGGGCATCCTCCTCGCTGGAAGCGGTGATTTTGCCGGACTTCTGGTTGCCTTCGGCGTCGATTGCAGAGTATCTGAATTTGGGCATGTCTGGGAGGGAAAGGCGGGACGGAAATTTGGGAACTTGGGAAACTAGAGGTTGGCCCTTGGGAAATGCAAGCCTCCTTTAATGGTCCATCACTTCATTTTTATTGAGCTATGTATATTTCAAGACCTCCTCAATGGATGTATCCCCGTTAAATATGGCCCTGAGTCCGTCATCCCTGAGGGCCCGCATACCCTGCTCTACGGCTTTGTGCTTGATAACCAGGGTGGGTGCCCGATCTGTTATCAGTTCCCTGATTGAATCATTGACTATGATCATCTCGTAGAGCCCCAACCGACCCTTGTAGCCGGTATTTGCGCATTCCCGGCAGCCTTTGCCGAAATAAAATTTTTTTTCAGCGATTTCCATTGGATCAACATCCAGCAGCTGCAGCAGTTCATGGTCGGGTTCGTAGGCCGTTCGGCATTTCCTGCAGATGCGCCTCACGAGCCGTTGGGCAAGTACCATTTCCAGGGAGGCTGCAATCAGAAATGACTCGAGCCCCATGTCCAACAGTCGGGTAATTGCACCTGCTGCATCGTTGGTGTGCAGGGTGCTCAATACCACATGGCCGGTGAGTGATGCCTGAACAGCGATCTGGGCAGTCTCAAGATCCCGAATCTCACCCACCATGATCTTGTCAGGGTCCTGGCGCAGGAAGGCTCGAAGGACCTTGGAGAAATCCATCCCAACGGCGTGGTTGACAGGAACCTGGACGATGCCCTCGATCTCGTACTCGACGGGATCTTCTGCGGTTAGAATCTTTGTGCCGATCTTGTTCACTTCTCGAAGGGCGGCATACAGGGTGGTTGTTTTTCCTGAACCAGTCGGACCTGTTACGATGAAGATGCCGTTTGGCCGGTCGACCGCAGAAAACACGTTTTTGATAATTTCCGGCGGCATGTTTAGTTTGTCCAGGTCCAGGCTGACCGCTGATTGGTCCAGGACTCGGCATACCACACTTTCCCCGAACTGTGTTGGGAGGGTTGAGACACGGAGGTCGACTGGACTGCCACTGATGGTAATTTTGATTCGACCATCCTGTGGAATACGGCGTTCAGCTATATTTAAATCAGCCAATACCTTGATTCGCGAAATTACGGGCACTGCGAGGGTGAGGGGCGGGGGCGCCATTTCATAGAGTGCGCCATCAATGCGATAGCGTATCTTGAACTCATCCTCAAAGGGTTCGAAATGAATATCCGAGGCCTTGTCCTTCACTGCCTGGGTCAGTACCAGGTTCACAAAGCGTACAACCGGGCCAACATTGGCCATTTCTGTAAGCTCCGTGGTGCTTCCACCCTCCTCAACCTCTGCAATGGAATCCGCATCAATTTCGGAGAGAAAATCCTCGTAGGTTTGTTCCTGGCCGTAATATTCCTCCAGAAAGTCTTCCACGATTTCCGGGTCTGTAACGATCACCTCGATAGTTATCCCGAGTTCAAACCCCAGCTCGTCAATAACCCCGAAATTGAATGGATCCTTTGGAATAATCGTGAGCGATGATCCATCGGTTGCAATGGGCACAACAGCGAGTCTTCGGGCTTCCTCGTGTTCGATAGTGTCCATTGCCTCCTTGGCAATTTCCTCGGGCATATCCTCCGCGTAATCATATCCAAGGTAGTCTGCGACCAAGTGAAAGAAACGGTTGCGCGTCATGGCCTCGGAGGCGAGTACTACGTCGGTGAGGGATATTTCCTCCCGATCCCTTTTACTGACCATCCTCTCGATTTTCTCCGGGGTGACCGCCCCACAGTTCTGCAGGATTTCAAGGACTATTTGATCGTGTTCCTCAAACATTTCTCTAGCCTCCATCCACTGTGGCCTTGAGTACTTCCTCGATGGTGGTCATGCCAGCGATCACCTTGCGGATTCCGTCTTCCCGAAGTGGGCGCATTCCAAGGTCGGTAGCCTTGTTTCGAAGGTCCACAAGGGTACAGTTTTCGTAAATCATTTGCTCAATTTCTTCATCAATTACCAGGACCTCAAAAATACCCAGACGCCCCTTGTATCCAGTGCCACGGCATTTTGGGCAACCTCTTCCCTTCATAAATACAGCCTCGGCAGCCTGGTCCTGCTGAATCCCAAGAAGATTCAACTCCCTTGGTTCAGGCACGTAGGCCTCCTTGCATTCATCACAAATTCTCCTGAGCAGTCGCTGGGCAAGGGTGCCGCGAAGAGAGGCGGAAACCAGGTAGGGCTTGAGACCAATGTCGATCAGGCGGCTTACTGCGCTTGGTGCATCGTTGGTGTGCAGGGTGCTGAAAACCATGTGTCCGGTCAATGAAGCGTTCACGGCAATTGCGGCTGTTTCTGCATCCCGGATTTCCCCCACCATGATAATATTGGGCGCTTGACGCAGCATGGATCGCAACGCAGCCGCAAAGGTCATGCCAACTTCCCGCTGGACCTGGACCTGATTGATTCCTTTCAACTGGTATTCGACCGGATCCTCCACGGTGATTATCTTGCGGTCAGACTTGTTGATGGTGTTCAGTGCCGAATACAGGGTGGTGGATTTTCCTGAACCAGTTGGCCCGGTGACAAGGAAGATGCCATCGGGCAGGTTGATGAGTCGCTCGAAAGTGGCCTGGTCGTCGCTGAAGAAACCAAGTTGGGGGAGACCGATATTCAGGCTCTCCTTGTCGAGGATACGCATGACAATGGACTCCCCGAAGTTTGTTGGCACCGTGGAAACACGAAGGTCAATTTGTTTTCCATCAACAGTTGTCTGGATTCGCCCGTCCTGCGGGATGCGCTTTTCCGCGATGCTGATGCCTGCCTGAATCTTTAAGCGGGATGTGATGGCAGCCTGAAGCCGCTTGGGGGGATTCTCGATTTCCTGCAGGACACCGTCCACTCGCAATCGTATCCGATAACGGGTTTCAAGGGGTTCCAGATGGATGTCCGAGGAGCGGAAGCGCACAGCATCTGCTATCAGGTTCTGGACAAACTTTACGATGGGCCCTGCGTCCTCGTCCCCCAGGTTGTCGAGGTTAAGGTCAGCATCGTGGAGTTCGAGGGTTGATTCCTCAAGCGCGGAATAACCTGTAGTGTCAACGGATTCCAGGTCGGGGTTGTAGGAATGGGCCCCTTTGTAGTGCCGGTTGATGAAGTCATCAATCTGGTCGGCACTGGCAAGGCAGGGGGTCACTTCCAACTGCAGATATTGCCCAATGTCATCCGTGGCGTCAATGTTGGTTGGGTCACAAATAGCTATGTAGAGGTCTTGACCCTCCAGATGCACGGGGAAGGCGTTGTAGCGTTCCGCAAGCGTCAGGCCGGAGTTGTCATCCTGGGCCTTGAGTGTGTTGATGAGACTGGGCGACAGATCGAGTTCGTGCAGGGACACGATATCCAGGTCGAAGTCTACCGCCAACAAGTCTCTAATCTGGTCGAAGGAAAGGGTTCCCTCCTTGATCAGTTCCTCAATAATCGCCTGATCTGCGTCCAAGGGGTTCCCGGCCTCAAGGACTTTTGCACGAGTGCTTTCCACATGATTCTCTGGGATCAATTGGTGGTATACAATTGACTGGAGGACGTTTTCCGGCGAGTTGAATCGCATTTGAGCGGGTCGAGGTGTAAGGTCAGGGATGTGAAGGTTCGCTAAAATGGCGAACCGTTGAGAACCTAGGGACTGATGGACATAAGAAATTCCGCGTTGGACTTGGATTTCTTGACGCGTCCAATCAGGGTTTCCATAGCATCCAGTGTTGGTTGTCCCTTCATTCCCCTCCGCAACAGGTGAATTTTGTGCATCTCGTCAGGATGGTAGAGGAGTTCTTCCTTCCGTGTGCCGCTTTTCTCCATGTTCAGGGCAGGGAAGATGCGTCGGTCGACCAAACCCCGGTCGAGATGTAGTTCCTGATTGCCGGTTCCCTTGAATTCCTCGAAGATCACCTCGTCCATTTTACTTCCTGTCTCGACGAGTGCTGTTCCCAGGATGGTCAGGCTGCCTCCATCCTCAATGTTGCGGGCTGAACCAAAGAAACGTTTGGGAAGTTGCAGGGCATTGGCCTCCACGCCACCGGTTAAAATCTTGCCGCTGCTTGGCACCACTGTGTTGTAGGCTCGGGCAAGTCGTGTAATGGAGTCGAGAAGGATGATCACGTTTTGTCCCGCCTCCACCATTCGGCGGGATTTCTCGATAACCATTTCTGCGGCGTGTACGTGGCTCTCTGCAGGTTCATCAAATGTGGATGCGATGACCTCCCCGTTTACCTGGCGCCGGAAGTCGGTGACTTCCTCGGGTCTTTCATCCACGAGGAGCACAATGAGGTGTGCTTCCGGATAGTTGACCTGAATGGCATTTGCCATTCCCTGCATCAGGATTGTCTTGCCGGTTCGTGGAGGTGCAACGATCAGGCCGCGTTGTCCGAATCCAACGGGTGTGATCAGGTCAACAATTCGCATGGAAAGATTATCCCATTCCACGTCTGGCTTGGTTTCCAGCAGGATTCGCTCAAGGGGGTAGTACGGTATCAAGTCGGTAAAGTCCGGAAGATGAGCGACCTCCTCCGGTTCCATGTCCATCACCTTAAGGACTTTCAGGGCGATTGGAGTGGTGTCTTCCGGGAGGGCCCCGTGAATCTGGCAGAAAATCTCATGACCCTGTTGAATCCCGTATTTCTTGATGAGTGCCTTGGGGACGAAAATGTTGAGGGATCTTTGCCGATAGCTGTCCTTTTCGTAAACGAGCAATCCATGTCCGTTCTCGATCGGCTCAAGGATGCCTTTGGCAAAGAGGGGACAGCGGTTGATGAAATGGTGGTCCAGAAGTGACTTTATGATTTGGGTGCGTGACTGTGAGGGCTGTACGCTCACTTCGTTCTTTTGGGCTTCCTCAAGCAGTTCCTCCAGCGACATTTCGTAAAGGCGGTCCAGATTGATTGCCGGCAGGTTTTCCGAGACTATCTCCGCCGCCATGTCCTCCAGTGCCTGCGCATCATTTATTGTTTCCCACTTGATGGCATTTTCGGATTTTGGGTCGCTGTCCTTGTTTTGATAGCGCGCAAAAAAGGCCTGGCTTTTTCTGCGTTTGTTATCCTGTCTGCCTCCACCCCTTTTTTTTCGTTGGTTTTGTTGCTGATGTTGCTTTTGGTTTTGTTGTCGATTCCGCTTCTGGTTTTGTTGTTGGTTCCGATTCCCACCACCTTGTGGTTTTCGGTTCCTTCCGTGTCTGCCGGAATCCTTGTTCCCCTGTTCCTTTTGGGGCTCAACAGGGGGCGCATCCGATGGATCGAAACTCATGACGTCCCCCCCTTTCTTTTCGTCGGAATCAAAAGAGATTTCCCCTTGTTGGCTGGAGGCTTTTTCAGCCACCGGGGTTTCTGTGGAACTTGTTTTTTCTTCTTCGTGGTTCATCTGTGTCTGGTCGTGGCCACGCTTATCGTGGATTGGCAGGATGCGCGGAACTGTCCAAAGGAAAATCAACCCAGCTCAAGAAGCAAAAGTTGAACCTGTTTCCGTAGGAAATTCAGCGAACCGTTGTTGGAAAGGACAATATCCGACTTTTCGATTTTTTCTGATAGCGGAGCCTGGCTTGAAATACGTGCCCGGGCATCCGCTTCATTCAGTCCCCGTGAACACAACCGCTGTAGTTGAATTTTTGGGGAACACTCCAAGCAAACCACCAAATCGAAGTGGGTTTCAAGCTTTTTTTCAAAAAGCAGGGGTATTTCTACAATCCAGTTCAGGGATGGAGCTTGGGCTATTGCGGCAGTCCAGCCTTCACGGACAAGTGGATGCAGCAGATCCTCCAGCCATTTGCGCCTGCCGGGATTCTGGAACACGATGTCCGCCATTCGGGCTTTATCCAGCTGGCCCGCCTCATTGATCACATCCTTGCCGAACTTTTCAGCTATGGCTCCTCTCACCTTCTCGTCATGATCGAGCAGGTTATGAACCATTTCATCTGCGGACCTGGTTTGCCAGCCCTTTTCCGCAAACATCTTTAGCACCTCCGACTTTCCGCAGGCGATACCTCCTGTCAGTCCGACTTTCATAACACCTGACACTTGAGTGCATTTTTCTTTAAGGCCTGGCGATTCCTTTTTTTGTTTCATTTCCATAATTTAAATATATGTAAATTCTATATAAATATATAAAAACAAATAACAAAGAATTTAATATGTTATCGCGTTTATTTTCTGGAACCCTGCTTGGTGTGGACGCCCAGCCTGTGCAGGTTGAGGTGAACACAGGAGAGGTCGGGGAATTGCGTTTCGTCATGGTTGGTCTGCCGGATGCCGCTGTAAAGGAGTCGCAGGATCGTGTTTTTTCCGCCTTGTCGAATTCAGGCCTGCGGATTCCCCACACCCGTACCACGGTTAACCTCGCCCCTGGGAATCTTCGCAAGGAAGGCCCCAGTTTCGACCTGCCAATTGCTCTTGGCACGGCTTTGGCAATGTCGGGTCCCAAGGAGTTGCCCCGCAACCCCGAGGATTATCTGGTGGCTGGCGAGCTGGCATTGTCCGGTGAGGTTCGTCCTGTCAGAGGCGGACTTATGCTCGCCCGTCTTGCCGTTCGTGAAGGCAAGGCCGGTATTATTTTGCCTGTTGCCACGGCCAGGGAGGCCGCCCTTGTCGGTGGCGTGTCTGTACTGGCAGTTGAAAGCCTGGATGAGGCATACCGCTTCTTTTGTGAGGAGGGAGAGCTTCAGCCTGTGCCCCCTCCGGCAATCCATGGCCTACAGCAGGGTGCCTATGCCGAGCTCGATTTTTCGGATGTCAAGGGTCAGCATGCCTTGCGTCGAGCCTTGGAGGTGGCGGTTGCCGGTGGCCACAACATGCTGATGATTGGCCCACCTGGCGCAGGGAAGTCCATGGTTGCCAAGCGTGTCCCCATGATCATGCCCCAGCCGGCGCTCGAGGAATTCCTTGAAATTCTCAGCATACACTCGACTGCCGGCATGACCCTGAAGGGGAGTGACTTTGCATTTGAGCGACCATTTCGCTCGCCACACCACACGATCAGTGACGTTGGCCTTCTGGGAGGAGGCAGCATTCCCGGCCCGGGGGAGATTTCCCTCGCCCACAATGGGGTTCTTTTCATGGACGAGCTTCCCGAGTTCAAGCGGAGTGCCCTTGAAGTCCTGCGCCAGCCTCTGGAGGACGGTGAGGTCACCATTTCCCGGAGTGCCGGGAAGGTGACCCTACCTTGTTCATTCATGCTGGTTGCCGCCATGAATCCCTGTCCTTGTGGGTATCTGGGTGACCCGAGGCACGAGTGTCGCTGCACCGTCCCGCAGGTGCAACGCTATCGTTCCCGCATCAGCGGCCCGCTGCTGGACCGCATTGATCTCCATATTGAAGTTCCGGCACTTACCATAGATGAACTACGCTCCGCAGAACAGGGTGAGTCCTCCGCCCATATCCGGTCCAGGGTTGAGTCCGCCCGAGCCGTTCAGGCCGCCCGTCTGAACGGCACCGCAGCAACCTGCAACGCCCGCATGCATCATCGGCAAATTCGCGGACACTGCGCCATTGGAAGGGAACAGGGGGACCTTCTTCAGCAGGCCATGGAGGAACTTTCCCTCTCCGCCCGCGCCTATGACCGCATCCTCAAGGTCGCACGAACCATTGCAGACCTGGCCGCCGAACCCCAGATCGGCACCAGCCACCTCCTTGAGGCCATCCAGTATCGAAGCCTCGACAGGAACCTTTTTTATTAAGCCGGCTTCAGTTCATTTGTGACTTTTGCCTTGCTTGGTAAGTAATTGGTTACCAACATGGGCCTTTGGTTGAACCCCCAAGCATGGAAGAAAGGAAAGAAGATGTCAGATATACGTGAGGACAAGATGCATCGTGCCTACAAGATTGCGGAGGAGTTGATTGCGGACAAACTGAGGGATGAAAACCCTCAACTTGCAGCGGAGATTATGGAGACGCAGGACGTGGATGTAATCGTTGTTCGTGGCCAGTATGACTTTATCGAGAGCGTTCTTCGGTTGAGTGGAACCCCCTTTAAACTGATTGAACCCGGGGCATTGGGCCGTGAGCTGCTGACCCCGGAAAAGATTGTTTTCATCAACTGCCCTGGAAATCTCGAACCCATCGGCCTGGAGAAGTTGAATTCCTTTGTTCAATCCGGGGGATTCCTGTTCACCACGGACTGGGCGCTGAAACAGGTTCTGGAACCGGTCTTCCCCGGGTATGTCCGGTATAACCTCAAGGCCACGGCGGACGAGGTGGTTCGTGTGGAGGTGGATGCCGGCCAGGATCCGTTCCTGCAGACCATCCTCGGGCCTGAGGAGGATCCGCAATGGTGGCTGGAGGGATCCAGTTACCCCATCGAGGTCAAGTCACCGGGGGAGGTGGAGGTGTTGGTTCACTCCCGCGAGGTTGGTGAAAAGTATGGGGCTGACCCGGTCTTCGTTTCCTTTGAGCCTGGAGAGGGCAAGGTCTACCACATGATCAGCCACTTCTATCTCCAGCGTTCGGAGACGCGTTCCCAGCGCCACCGTTCCAGTGGCATGGAGTACTTCGGGGAGAAGGGATTGAGTTGCAAGTATCTTGCCAAGTATACATCGATGGGCCTGGCTGAGGAAAAGCTTGCGGATATAGAGAGTGCCTATACTTCTTCAGCCATGACCAAGAAAATTCTCCGTGACAAGGTGCAGCACCTCAAGCGTCGGGGGGAATGGAAGAAAAAATCAAGTGTTCCGTGAAAAAGGAACTGAGGCCCACGGATTCCAGTCGAAAAGATATCCCCTTGAACAAAGGGGCGCGTACCTACATTGCCAACGCGACCAAGGCGGCCCTGCACCCCGTGCGTGACTCAATCCTTCGTCTTTTGAAGGAATCGGATCTCTCTACCGTTGAACTGGAATCACTTACCGGGGAAAACCGTTACAACCTGTATCATCACCTGGAGGTGTTGCTGAAGACCGGGCTGGTACAGGAGATGGAGTCGGACAGC
>CAJWSN010000026.1 GCA_913046175.1 uncultured Opitutia bacterium | reverse complement strand
CTTGGGAGGTGGGAATATTTTCCGGGGGTTAAAGGGGGCAAAATCCCATGGAGTTGATCGTACCACAGGGGATTCCATGGGAATGCTTGCAACGGTGATTAATGGGCTGGCGATCATGGACTGCCTCGAGAAAATGGGGGTTGTCGTTCGTGTACAGACAGCAATCCCCATGGATAAACTGGCGGAACCTTTTATACAACGTCGCGCAGTCAGGCACTTGGAAAAGGGCAGGGTGGTCATTTTTGTTGCAGGGACGGGAAATCCTTATTTTTCGACGGATACCACAGCGGCTCTCCGGGGAAGCGAAATCATGGCTGACATTATCATGAAGGCAACGAAAGTGGATGGTGTTTATGACAAGGATCCCGAGGAACATCCTGATGCGGTAAAGTATGATGAGATAACCTTCATGGAGGCATTGGAACAACGTTTGAGCATCATGGACTCGACTGCATTTTCCCTGTGCATGGACAACCAGATGCCCATCCTTGTCTTCAGCATGAATGAACCCGGTGGAATTCTTCGAGCTGTAAGTGGTGAAACTATTGGGACCTTGGTTCGTTGACCTTCATCTCCGAGGTTGACCTGCCTCCGTTTATATAGCTTTTTTGGACACTCTCCAGTCACGCAAGTAATGACGGAGCGCACCAGTGGTGCTCGCCAATTCGCCACTTGCTTCAAATCTTCAATCACCCAAAGCTCAATGGATACCGACACAATCTTTGACAATCTTGGCATGGACATGATGAAAGCCGTTGATCATGTCCTGCATGAATTCAACGGACTTCATACCGGCAAGGCTTCACCTGCCATGGTTGAAGGAATCACGGTGACAGTGGAATCCTACGGATCCTCCATGCCTCTTCGTGACATAGCTGCGATCACAGCACCTGATCCGCGGACCATTGTTGTTCAACCTTGGGACAAGGGTGTGGTTCAGGATGTTGAAAGGGCGTTGCAGGGAGCAAACCTTGGAATTAACCCGATTTCTGAAGGTACGGTAATCCGGTTGCCCATGCCTGAACTTAGCGGAGACCGGCGCAAGGAACTGGCAAAGGTGGCCCAGCAGATGGCGGAGGAGGGGCGCGTACGGGTCCGTGGGGTTCGCCGGGATGCAATGGATGAGCTCAAGGCACTCCAGAAGGATGGGACACTTTCCGAGGATGATGCCAAACGCCATGAGAAAACAGTCCAGAAGGAAACTGATGACCATATCGGCCAGATCAATTCCTCACTTGCGACAAAGGAAAAGGAATTAACCACGGTTTGATTGATCTTGGGCATTGGCAAGGATGATGTCGGTGCATAGAGTGTCTCCCACGCATTAAACCCAGTCTCGAGACCGTCCGGATAAGATGGCAAAGGTACATTCCAGGCGGGTGGTTATCAAAGTGGGGACAGGGGTTTTGACCTTGGGTGTTGGGCAACTGAATGCGCCACTGATTGGCGAGCTTTGTAACAGGATTCTGAAGTGGCAGGAGGTGGGCCACGAGGTACTGTTGGTTAGTTCCGGGGCAGTCGGGCTTGGAATGGGTTCGTTGGGGATGGAACATCGACCTGTTGACATGCCAACCTTGCAGGCATGCGCCGCCATTGGACAATCGAGCCTGGTGGAAACCTGGAAGCATGGATTTGACCAGCACGGGGTTTTGATTGCGCAGGTGTTGCTCACAAGGGACGACCTCCGCTCCCGACAGCGTCATGTCGGGGTTCGGGATACCCTGGAGAAATTGTTGTCGCGAGGCGTGGTTCCCATCATCAATGAAAATGACACCGTCAGCTACGAGGAAATCAAGTTTGGTGACAATGATGTGCTTTCAGCCCTGGTTGCTTCGTTGGTGAATGCGGACACCCTGATAATCCTGTCAACTGTGGCGGGCCTAATGGATCGTGAGGTTGGCGGTGCCCTTGTCCCTGTGGTGGACGCTATTACACCTGAAATCGAGACGATGGCGGGTGGGACGCAAAGTGCCACTGCAGTTGGCGGGATGGCAAGCAAGATTGAGTCTGTGAAGGTGGCCAGCCAATCGGATTGTGGAGTTTTTATTGCAGATGGAGCGGTTCCTGAAAACTTGGACCTTATTTTGGCAGGCAAGAATCCTGGGACTTTCTTTGTTCCTTCTTCTGCAGGGTTGAAAGCGAGGAAGCGTTGGCTGGCTTTCTTTCAGGATTCAGAGGGTGCCCTGATCGTTGACGAAGGTGCGCGCAAAGCGTTGATCATTGAGGGGGGCAGCCTTTTGGCCAAGGGTATCTGCGGAGTTCGGGATTCTTTCAAGCGTGAGACCGTGGTGAGAATCGAATGTCCGGAGGGGGAGGTCTTTGCCCGTGGCATCTGTCCATTCTCGAGCGAAGAGATTCAGGCTCTAATGGGAGAGGAAAACTCCGTGGTTCGAGACAAATTTCCCGGAGTGGGGAAGGGTGAGGTCGTGCATCGGGACAGCCTTGCCCTCTGTCGTTGATTTCCCGTGTCAGCGTCCTGGTGTTTCTTCCGGGGTGGTCTCCTTCACGTGTGAAATATTTTTCATGCGATTATTTGCTTTGTCCCGATGCAGGTTTTCCATTCCATCAAGTCAGCATGTCGACGAACAATTATTTTTCTGAGTCCTTTGAGGAGGATGTTTTTTCTCCGATTGATTTTCGCGGAGAATTAAATGAGGATCAGTATGCGGCGGTGACATCACCCCCTGGGCCTGCGCTTGTCCTTGCCGGTGCTGGCTCCGGGAAAACCCGCACATTGACCTATCGTGTGGGTTGGCTGCTTTCTCAGGGCGTTCCACCCCAGGAAATCATGCTCCTGACTTTCACCAACAAGGCGGCCCGAGAGATGTTGGGTCGGGTGCAGGACTTGACGGGTGTCCCCCGCCATCATTTGTGGGCCGGCACTTTTCACCATGTTGGACAGAAGACCCTGCGAATCTTTGGCCACGAAATCGGTCTTGAAAAGAACTACACCATCATGGATGAGGGGGACGCGGAATCCTTGCTCGCAGATGTTGTCCGCTCAATTGACAAGGAGTTTCTAAAGATAAAGGGAAACCCGAAGGCCAAGATACTTGCGGGAATAATCAGTTATGCGCGCAACACGCAGTTGTCGGTTGAGGACACCCTTTCCTCCAAATACCCGGCCCATTGCACCATAGTCGATCGCATCGTCGAGTTCTCCAATGCGTATGCAAAGAAAAAGCTGGAGCTACAGGTTACGGATTATGACGACCTGCTTGAGCATTGGTTGAAATTGATGAAATCCTCGGAGGAGGCCACCTCCTGGTTTGAGGGGCGCTTCAAGCACGTGCTTGTGGATGAATATCAGGACACGAATGCCCTGCAGTCTTCAATTATCGACCGTGTCGGCTACAATCATCAGATAATGGCAGTTGGAGATGATGCCCAATGCATCTACACTTGGAGGGGGGCAAGCTTTGACAACATCATGACCTTTCCCAAGCGCCATCCCGGGACTACGATACACAAGATTGTTTTGAACTATCGCAGCACCCCGGAAATTCTGAACCTGGCCAATCGGGTGCTGGAGGACCGACCCTCCAATGAAGGCTACCAGAAAGATCTTCGTGCGGTTCGCTCCGGAATGACCCTGCCCATCCTTGTCGCGACGATGGATACCCGCCAGCAGGCGTATTTCATTTGCCAGAAACTGGTTGAATTGCACCGGCGTGAGGGTTACGCCCTGCAGGACATTGCGATCCTGTACCGTGCACATTATCAGGCGATGGACTTGCAGATGGAGCTTTCCCGAAATGCAATTCCTTATCAGATTACAAGTGGTGTGCGGTTTTTTGCACAGGCGCATGTCAAGGATCTCACTTCACAATTACGTTTTGTGAGCAACCCTGGGGATTTCACAGCGTTTCAGCGTTTTGCCTGCCTGTTGCCAAAAGTCGGCCCCAAGTCATCGGAGCGCATCTTTCAATGTGCTCGTGAGGTGCAGCAGGAGGCGGGTGTGGATTTGATTGATGCAATGGGATCTGAAACTGTCCTGAACAAGGTTCCTGCTGACGCACGGGAAGAATGGCCTGATTTGGTGGAAACACTGCGCAGCATCCGAGACGCCATCCTCCATGATTCCCCGGAAGCTGTGGTCAGGGTTGCGGTTGAGGGTTGGTACTCCTTTTTTATTCGTGAGGTTTACACGAATTGGACATCCAGAATGGATGACCTGGAGAGCCTGGTTGGTTTTGCGACCCGGTTTACGGAAATCAGCGAGATGCTCTCGCAACTTGTACTATTGAATTCTGAGGCCAGTAATCGATCCATTGATCCTGATGAGGATGCAGTGAGGTTGACCACTGTCCATCAAGCCAAGGGGCTTGAATTTCCTGTGGTGTTTGTCATCGGCCTGTCTGACGGAGGCTTCCCCCTGCAAAGGGCCATTGACGAGGGAGATGTGGAAGAGGAGCGACGGCTGTTCTACGTGGCAGTAACCCGTGCAAAGGATGTTCTTTACCTAACCTACCCGACAATTGCAATGATTCGGGGGGGGGCAATGAAGGTGCGCCCAAGCATGTTTCTGAGGAATTTGTCTCAAGACCATTACGAAGTACATCGAACCCATGGCGGAATTTCCCAAGCGGGAAGGGGGGCGGGATTTGCCTCTTAAGGTTAATTATTGTAAATTGAAGTCATTGTCACGCGCTGTCTGGCCGTGGTGAAGTATTGCATTTATCGGAGCGGAAAGAACCAACACCGTCCGGAGCCAAGGCATGATAATTCATAATCTACCCAGATCTCCGCGCAGGAAGAATACTTCTGGGTATCGTGCCGGCCTGGTCCTTTCCTTTTTGCTGGGGGTTCATTATGGATGGCCGGCGAACAAGCTGCAGGTCATATGGACCAGCGGTGACGCCGTCCTGCGGGATGCTTCAGGAGATTCCCTTGACAGCAATGAGACCGGGGTCAATGGAGATGGCAGCCTGGTGCAATTGGGATATTTCAACCAGGCATCCTCGGATGACTTCTTCCTTGGGGAATGGGTGCCTCTCACCTCTAACACGACCATTGGTGACAGCGGAAGCCTTTCAGGAGTCTCCCCAGGAGCCTTTCAATTTTCTTCCTTGTACGAGGTCGGGTCTGAGACGGTGCGGGTTTTTCCCGACTGGCTCGGCGAATATTCGAGCACGGCATCCATTGGCATCACACAAAATGTACCTGCGGTGAACCAGTTGCTTGCAGTACGTTTTTACGACAAAAACAGCATCGGGCCAGGTATTCGATACAATACAATGGCTCATCCGGACTGGAAATGGGAAGCACCAGCAAGCCCCGTTCCTTTTCCAGTCCTGCTGGAGTTGGTCTCCACAGACCCGGACTTGGTCTTTCAGGATGGGCAAAACCCATTTATTGCTTCGATTCCAGCCAATCTGGATGTTCCCAATGCCACGATTTTCACAGTTAATGGCAGTGCTTCAGAAGGTGGAAGTATTCAAGGGCTGGGAAAAGTTGAGGATGGAATGCTGGTACATTTGACAGCAGTCCCAGCTGAGGGCTACACGTTCAAGGATTGGTCAGGTGATCTTGCGGGCACGAATCCTGAACATTCCCTGACGGTGAATCGGGACCTGAACCTAACTGCGTCCTTTGAGATTAAGGTTTTTGAGGTCTCAGCGAGCGCAACTCCGCCGGATGCCGGTGGCGTGAGCGGCAGCGGCACATATGCATTTGGGACTGAACTGGAGCTTGTTGCAACAGCACAGACCGGTTACATTTTCTCACACTGGACCGGGTTTGGTGAGGATGTGTCTGAGAACCCTGTTACTTTCGCTGTAAGCGGTGATATTGCCGTGCAGGCTGTTATGGCGGAAACCCACTTGGTCACTACAAAAAGCAACCCGCCTGAAGGAGGAACAGTGAGTAATGGCGGAAGCTTTGCTTCTGGTGCAAATGTCATCCTGGTTGCGGAACCAGCCAATGGCTATGAGTTTACTGGTTGGGAGGGAGCAGGTCTTGCCAATCCCCTTGAGGCAACCACTCAACTTACGGTTTCAGGGGATGTTGAAGTTACAGCGCTGTTCCAGGAGATCGTCCTGGAGGACTATCTTGTCACCTTGACAGCTGAACCTTCGGCCTGGGGAAATGTTTCAGGCGCCGGGGAGTATGCTGAGGGGGAGCAAGTCACTGTGTCCGCCGACCCGGTTCCTGGCTACAATTTCGACAAATGGATTGATGGGGACGGGATGGAAAACTTTGAGCAGGAATACACATTCCCTATCGAGAAGGCACTTTTCTTTACGGCAAGGTTTCGAAGGAATACCTACAGGGTTGAGCTTGTGGGAGGTTCTGGTAGCGGGGATATGACCTTTATTGGTGCGGGAACCTATTTTCTTGGGAATCAGGTGGCTCTATTTTCGATGCCCGGAGGAAACACCACGTTCAAGGATTGGGTCATTGGAAACAGCTTTAGCTACTCGGTTTCTGTTGAAACCCGTGGCATCAACAAAAACTCATTTTTTGTGGATGGTCAGCCCCAGCCAGAATTACGCCTAATCAGGGGGATTACCTACAACTTTGTGCTCGATGGGGTTTCAACATTTAGTGATCCGCTTTATTTCTCCACCTCCTCGACACAAGGTGAGCCCGGCAAATATTTGGATGAATACACCAACGGAGTTGCAAACTCCAGGGCAACCACCGGCACGGTTGAGCTTACCGTTGATAATGCAACTCCTGATATCCTATATTATTACTCCGCTCGGGCCCTTGGCACGGGCGGGAAAGTTGTGGTGATTGATGGGGATGGGCTGATTCTGGACGCAAATGCTAATCCTACAATCATCACAGTTCAGGGAGACCTTTCTATCGTTGCCAATGTGAGCCCTGTTGGATTGCCCGATCAAGTTTTATCGATGACTGCCAACCCCGCAGAAGGAGGTTCCGTTTCTGGAGGTGGCACTTATGCGCATGGAACCGATGTCCCCATTGAGGCCAACCCGTCAATGGGATATTCCTTTACTGGCTGGGAGGGAGGTGATCCCCTGGATGCAAGTGCGACTTCCACGTCATTGAGGCTGACTGCAGATGTCACCTTAACCGCCAATTTTGCACCAAATCAAGTCACTGATTCCATCAGTGCAGATTGGGTCTACAGCCGATGGTTTGGTTTCTTTCAACGGTCGGGAACCGGTTGGATTTATTCGTTGATTCATGGTTGGGTTTTTCCAGAGAGTAGTTCGGATGCCTCAATCTGGATGGCCTCCTCTGCGGGGGAATGGTACTGGACTTCAGAAACACACTATCCGGCATTCTTCTCCCGGGAAAGGAATACCTGGATGTGGTTTTCCGCTGTTGATTCTACTGATTTGGCCTCCTGGTTTTACGACTATTCACTGGGTGATTGGGTGGAATTTGAACCTGCCAGTTTAAGTCCCAAGGAATGAGATTAACCATTTTTCTGTAGAAAAAAGGTTTGCTCGGAAGACCGGATTGTCTTTTTTCTGGGTTCTGACTCCCTTTTTTCTTCCCTATTGTTAATGCGAATTCCCCAGAAGTTTGCCTTCAGGTTGTTGGTTTGCCAAATTTGCCTCGTTGCCGGAGCATTTTTGCCACGACAATCGAATGCGGCAAAAGCCTTGACCATTAATTGGTCTGGGTACACGGATTTTTTAGATTCTGCAGGCGTTCCTTTATCACAAGGGAATGCTGGCATCAATCAAGATGGTGCATTAATACAGCTTGGGTATTTTACAGAATCGACCTTGGGCAACCTGTTTGCAGGGGTCTGGACGCCGTTGACATATGGCACATCGATTGGGGATTCTGCAGATCTCTCCGGCTTGGGGGATGGTCAGTCTGAGTTTACATTTATTTTTAAGGAAGGTTCCAATTTCGTATGGGTCTATGATAAGTCGGATGGATACTACTTGACCGAGGCCGCCCATTCGATTTTTACAGACCTGCCTGTGTCTGGCACCTACCTTGCAATGAGGTTTTACGATGGTACCCTTGGTACTGCGACCCGTTATAATACTATCTCCAGTCCGGATTGGCAATGGACTGAAATTAATGACAGCATCTTTGGCAACCGATTGCAATTTTCGGAAGACGCTACGGATGCATCCAATAATGTGCAATTTGAGGATCCTGCAAATCCTTACATTACAAGTTTGTCACTCGATTCCTGGAACTATGGCACGATCTCAACGGAATCCTGGCAATATCTTTTTTGGTTCGGATATTACTTTCAAGATGCCGGGTCTTCCTGGATTTTCCATATGGACCATGGTTGGATTTATCCATCGGCGAGTACCCCGAGTGATATTTGGATTTATGATTCTGTACTGGGATGGATTTGGACCAATGCGGACATGTATCCTTTCTTTTTCAGTAAGAATGAAGGGGATTGGCTCTGGTTTAATTCAGCGTCACAGGATCGCGAATTCTACCATTATAGTAACCAGTCTTGGCAGACTCATGGTCTGTCGGGTGGATGAGGGTCCTTTTCCGGGACTTTTTCGGCTTTTTAAGTTTTTACCCTCCAAGTCGCAGGCTCATGTTGGGCTTGTTGCCTTTTTCTGACGTTCTTGAAATTGCCGAACGATACGAAGTGTCTGCAGGATAATGAGAGGGGAGAACCAAATGAGGGTTTCCCGGATTGTTTCCTCGCTGACCTTGCCGGCCCAGGCTCGATGGTAAATTAGGATCGGAATGGCAAAGTAGACGATGCGATGGAGTTTTTTCCATTTGCGGCCGCCTATTTTGCGTTGAGCCCAGTTATTGCTGGTGACTGCCATGACGAGCAGGATTGCAAATGCGCTCAATCCCGCGGCAATATATAATCGGGTAAGTTCATCCAGCAGGGTATTGATTCCATTGGTCAGATAAATGGAAAGGTGCAGGCAGGCATAAAAGAAACAGGCCAAGCCAACGGTCCTACGGTGTCGATTGAGGGCACTGATAAACTTGTTTCTACGGAATAGAACTTTCAGGGGTGTCAGGCAGAGAACCAGCACGAACAGGGTAATGGCAATGTTTCCCGTATCATCGGTGAGACGTTCGTGAAGGTTGGCGACCTTTTCACTTCCAGTGCCTGCAGTTGCTTCCTGCAACTCTTTTTCACTGACGGTGAATTGACTAAGATCGAATTCTTCTTTGTCGGCTGGCGTTTCCTGAACCTTATCTGATTCCACCGACATTGTTTCAGGCCTCAGGCCAGTGGCTAACACAATAGCCAAATATGCGAATGGGGCAATAACCAGTGGAAGAATAAACAATCGTGAACCTACGAAGCGATAAATGCCCTTCATCTTGGTCAAGCGGTTAAATCAACCGGCCAGGATTCAGAAAAACTTCTTCAGATCCATTCCTTTGTAGAGCCCGGCAACCTGCTCGCCATATCCATTGAACATGAGGGTGGGGACACGTTCTGCAAAGGCACTTTCCCCGATTACTCTTTCACGTGCCTGCGACCAGCGGGGGTGGGGTACAGCAGGATTCACGTTCGAGTAAAACCCGTACTCATCGGGTCCGGCCGAGTTCCAGAGTGTCTTGGGTTGTTTTTCAGTGAAATCAATTCGAACAATGGACTTGATGCTTTTGAATCCGTACTTCCAAGGGACGACCAGACGAATCGGGGCACCGTTCTGGTTGGGGATTGGTTGTCCGTAGATACCCACGGCAAGAAAAGTCAAATCATGGTTGGCCTCGTCGATGCGGAGCCCCTCGGTATATGGCCAGTCATAGTAGTCATAACCCTTGAATCCCGGTGCAGCTTTTTCATCCATGAAAGTAGTGAACTTGACATACTTGGCCTTGGCGGTGGGTTGCACTTTTTTAATGAGTTTGTTTAATGGGAACCCATCCCACGGGATTATCATGGACCACGCTTCCACACAGCGAAAGCGATACACCCGCATCTCAATGCCCATTTCCTTGCAGAGATCATTCACTCCGAGCGTCATGGGCTTTTCAACATGACCACCGATTTTCAAGGTCCAAGGTTCAGTCTTCCACCCTTGGTTGGCCAAGTGACGGACTGCGTATTTGTCAGTGGTGAACTCGTAGAAGTTGTTGTACCCTGTAACGTATTTATACGGTGTTGGCTTACGGTCTGTTGCAATGTATTTTTTGTTTAAATTGGGTTTCTTTGGGAATCCTGCGGTGGCTCCATCAACCACTTTGGCAGAAAGAGCCGCAGCAGCAGTTGCCAAACCTGATTTCTTGATGAAAGCCCGACGTTCTTTGTACGCGCTCTCGGGGGTCGCCTCTGTTTCGGGAAGAAGCCAGGGTAGTTTTGTCTTTATCAGCATGATACGCAAAAATTTCAGATTCTAACTAAATCTTGATCGTATACATCAATACACTGCAATCGCACAAAAAAAGCAAGGATGTTCAGTGGAAATTCCACGAAATTCCCAATACCAAAAAGTTCATTATCCTCTTGCCAATGTGGTCTTGTGGGATAGTTAGTTCCTCCTCTTTTTTACCTCTGTGCCTCGCGGGTACACCTTTATAAAATATTTAACCGAACCATAATTAATCAACCAAACCCAACAAAAAGAAAAATTATTTCTCCCTTCAGCAGAAGGGCTTTGAACCCAACCAAATCATGAATATCGCAATTAGGGACCTCCTCGATGCAGGAGTACATTTTGGCCATCAGGTCAAGCGCTGGAATCCGAAATGCAAACCATACCTTTTTGACCATCGCCATGGCATTTCCATCATCAATTTGGAGCAGACATTTGAGATGCTGGGTCAGGCCGCCCAATTCGCTGAGGATGTTGTAGCAGAAGGCGGAAAGATTCTCTACGTTGGCACGAAAAAGCAGGCGCAGGAAATTATCCGTGAGGCGGCGGTCTCTGTGCAGATGCCTTATTGTGTGAACCGCTGGATGGGTGGAACTCTGACCAATTTCCAGACGATCAAGACCAGCCTACAGAAGTACAGGACTTTTCTTGGAATGGAGAATGACGGCAGCTTGGACAAACTGCCGGGCAAGGAAGCCGCGTCAATCAAGCATCAGATGTCACGCATGCATCGCAACTTTGAAGGATTGCTAGAAGTCGATGAGTTGCCAGCTGCTGTTTTTCTTATTGATGTTCGCAATGAAGAAATTGCAGTACGTGAAGCTAAGCGGCTTAATATTCCATGTATAGCTTTGGTTGACACCAATTCCAACCCATCCTTGATTTCCCATCCAATCCCCGGGAACGACGACGCGAGTAAAGCGATTCGCATTGTAACCGAAGTGATTACTGAGGCCATCCAGAATGGGAAGGCCCGACAGGCGACGCAACAGCTTCAGTCTGGCATCTCGCCTGTTATTCGTGCTGAGTTTGGCGAGGATCAGGAAGATTTAGAGGTTACATTGCCAGAGGGTTATGAGGAGATTGTTGCCCGTACGGACTCATTTGCCGGGGCATCCCATGGTGCAATCGGGAAGGCTCCGGCAGCAGAGGAGGAAACTCCGGCAGAAGGGGAGGAAACCCCGGCAGCAGAGGAGGAAACCCCGGCAGCAGAGGAGGAAACCCCG